>CAZXJV010000064.1:0-16732 GCA_964641135.1 uncultured Treponema sp.
ATCCGAAGGGGCAACCGGGGAACGGCTGGGTTGCGGCGCATTTGACTGCGTGAGGATGTCAATAAAAACGGCTGTCAAGATTGATTCTGACAGCCGTACCAACAATATTGATAGCAGTATATATATTTTTGCAATCGTGTATTGACCTTTCCTGCTTATGACCGGTATAGTAAAGTCATTATCGTGTGCAAGGAGAAGCCCATGACCGCTTACAGCCTGTCTTATAATGTACCCGTCGCTGCTTTTCTCCGAGCCTTCCGTCGCCGTAAGGCGTAACCTGCCTTTTACCCGCCCAAACAATACCCTATCGTAACAGCTTTTTTTTTGATACCATACCTGCACCCCAGAATGGAGAAATAAAACATGATTACAGCCGGAATTATCGGCGCGACTGGCTATGTCGGCGTCGAATTGGTACGTCTTTTGCTCGCGCATCCCTCGGTAAAGGCCCTGGCCCTCAGTTCAATCAGTTTTGAGGGACAAAACATTACAGACATCTATCCAAACCTCCGCGGTCAGCTGCGCTGTAAAACTGACGGAATACTATCCGACGCTGATGCTGTTGTTGATGCCTCGGACGTTGTTTTTACCGCCCTCCCGCACGGAGTCGCAGAAAAACATGCTGTTGACTGCATTGTAAAAGGTAAAAAGCTTGTTGACCTCTCTGCGGATTTCCGCTTTGACGAAGACGAAGCTACCTTCCAGGAATGGTACAAAAAACCCTACGAGTTTCCCGCTGTACATGCAGAAAGCGTATACGGGCTGCCCGAGATGAACCGTGACCGGATCAAGGCCGGTCGGGTTATCGGCAATCCCGGCTGTTATGTTACCGCCGCAACCCTGGCTCTTTTGCCTGCCTTGGCCCATTCGCTGGTCAAAACCGATTTGATCATCGTTGACGCAAAAAGCGGCATCTCGGGCGCAGGCAGGAACCCCAGCGCAACCAACCACTACTGCGAGTCCGGTGAGTCCTTCATGCCGTATAACGTTGGTAAGCATCGGCATCAGCCCGAGATTGCCCGCAATATGACCAAGGCTGCCGGCAAGCCGGTACGGGTTTTATTTACCCCTCACCTTGTGCCCATGAGCAGGGGGATTATCGCAACAGTATACGCCCCCCTGGAAAAACGAAGCTCGATCGAGGAACTGCACGCGCTCTGGGTTTCCCATTATAAAAATGAACCCTTTGTGCGGGTTCTGCCCGTCGGCGAAACGGCTACCACCCGGAACGTACGCGGATCGAACTGGTGCGATATTTCGCTGCATGTGGTCAACGGCGGCGAGACCCTGGTGGCTGTCGGCGCGATTGATAACATGCTCAAGGGAGCTGCCGGGCAGGCTGTGCAGAACATGAATCTGATCTGCGGGTTTGATGAAACCGCAGGAATTGATCTGATACCGGCGGCCTTTTAAAAGGGTTGACTGCGCTTCGGGAAGGAGTGGATTTGATGAACACACATGAGAGTTTTACTTTTATAGAAGGCGGGGTCTGTGCCCCTGAAGGTTTTACCGCAAACGGCGTACTCGCCGGCATAAAGAAGGGGCGCACACGGCCAGATCTGGCCCTGATTGAAAGCGAGGTGCCCTGCGCTGCTGCTGCCGTTTTTACCCGGAACCTGGTCAAGGCCGAACCGGTAAAGCTGAGCAAAAAGCATCTGGCCGGCGGCCGGGCCCAGGCCATTGTGGCCAATGCCGGTAATGCCAACGCCTGCACCGGCGAGCAGGGCTATGAGAATGCACAGCGCACTGTCCGCGCAGTCGCATCGGAACTGGGACTCAAGGAAACCGATGTGCTTGTTGCCTCTACCGGGGTTATCGGTCAGCAGATCAATATCGAAGCCATTGAAGGGGCAATCCCCTCCCTGTGTGCAGGGCTTAACCGGTCGGGCAACGAAGCAGCCCGCGAGGCCATCATGACGACTGACACCTGTTACAAAGAGGCTGCCTTGAGCGTCGAGCTTGGCGGAAAAACGGTCAAGATCGGTACTATGGCGAAGGGCTCCGGGATGATCCATATAAACATGGGAACCATGCTCGGCTTTATCACCACCGACTGCGCCATTACTCCCAAAATGCTGAACGCCGCGTTGCGCGAAAGTGTGGAGCTTACCTATAACTGCGTCACCGTTGATGGAGATACCAGTACCAACGACACTCTCTTTGTCCTTGCAAACGGCCTTGCGGGTAATCGCCTGATTACCGGCAAGAACGCCGACTACCGGGCCTTTGTGCAGGCGCTTACCGCGGTCAATCGCGAAATGGCCCGCAAAATAGCAGCCGACGGGGAAGGGGCCGAACACCTTCTGGAATGTACTGTTACCGGTGCCCGCTCCGACAAGGCCGCCCGCTCTCTGGCCAAGGCGGTCATCTCCTCAAGTCTGGTCAAGGCAGCTTTTTTCGGCAAGGACGCTAACTGGGGCCGCATCCTGTGCGCCATGGGTTATTCGGGTGAGCTGTTCAAGCCTGAAGGTACAAGCGTCTTTTTTAGAAGCAGCGCAGGGGAGATAGAGGTTTTTCATAAGGGCGTGCCCCTTGCCTTTGATGAGGCAAATGCCCGCATTGTGCTGACCGAAGGCGAGGTTGCAATCCGCGTGGAACTTGAAGACGGCAGGGGAGAGGGAACGGCCTGGGGCTGTGACCTTACCTATGAATATGTAAAGATTAACGGAGATTACCGCACATGAAGCATACACTTGATAAAGAAGACTGGGCCGAGGTTCTTGTTCAGGCCCTGCCGTATTTCAAGCATTGGGTGGGAAAAACCATTGTTGTAAAGTATGGCGGAAACGCCATGCTCAATGATGAGCTCAAAGCCGCGGTAATGCAGGATATAGTTCTGTTAAGCACTATTGGTATCAAGACTGTTCTGGTGCACGGCGGCGGGCCCGAAATCAATACCATGCTTGAGCGGGTTGGAAAGGAATCAAAGTTCGTGAACGGACTGCGCTATACCGATGAGGAAACCATGGAGATTGTCCAGATGGTTCTTACCGGCAAGCTCAACAAGGATATCGTCGGGCTTTTGCTGCAGGCCGGAGGACGGGCTGTCGGCCTTTCGGGTGTGGATTCGGGCCTGTTGCGCTGCACCCGCATCCAGAAGGACGGAGCAGACCTCGGTCTTGTGGGCGAGGTGACCGAGGTGAATCCCGGCATTATTCAATCCCTGCTGAGTCAGGATTATATCCCGGTGGTCTCCACTGTGGCCCTTGGCGAACAGGGCGACATGAACCGCTATAACATAAACGCCGACACGGCAGCCGCAAAGATCGCTGTCGCGCTTAAAGCCGAAAAGTTTGTGCAGCTGACTAATGTGCCGGGGGTGCTTCGGGACATCAAAGATCCTGATTCTCTTATCAAGCGGATTGATAAAATTGCCATTCCCTCGATGATCGCCACCGGTGTAATCTCCTCCGGGATGATCCCCAAAATAGAATGCTGCGTAGAAGCCCTTTCAGGCGGTGTTCCGCGCACTCATATTATTGACGGCCGTGTGCCCCATGCCCTGTTAATTGAAATGTTTTCGGATCGGGGTGTAGGGACCATGATATCGGGTTAGCAGGATGCTGACAAACGCAAAGCGCGGCATCACCCTGTCAGGCGCAAACCCCTTATAAAAAGGAGCAGTAACTATGAGCGGAAAAATTATGAACAACCTCGGGAGCCTTCCTGTGGTTTTTGCTTCCGGTCAGGGTTCTACCCTGACGGATGTTAATGGAAAAAACTATATTGATTTTGTTTCGGGTATCGGGGTCAACTGTCTGGGCCACAACCATCCGGCTTTGGTCAAGGCGATATGCGATCAGGCAGCCCGGCAGATTCATGTATCAAATTATTATAATTCGGACACCGGCCTTGCTTTTGCTGAAGAGCTGCTGCACAGGACCGGAATGGACCGGCTTTTTTTTGCCAATTCCGGCGCCGAGGCAAACGAGGCAGCTGTCAAGATTGCCCGCAAATCCGGCTGGGCGAGCGATCGGGCTGCCGGACGCCCCGAGGGAACCCGCCATATTATTGTGACTCTTGAAAAGTCCTTTCACGGCCGGACCCTGACAACCCTTGCTGCTACCGGTCAGGATAAATTTCACAGTCCCTGTTTTGCGCCGTATACACACGGCTTCAGGCATATTAAGGCAAATGATTATGAAGCCCTTAAAACAGCCTTTGACGACACGGTGTGTGCATTCATGTTTGAGTGTGTGCAGGGAGAGGGCGGGGTAAATCTTGTTGACCGGGACTGGGCTCAGGCAGCCTGTGCTGCCGCCCGTGCAGCCGGCGCCATCGTGGTGGCCGATGAGGTGCAGACCGGAATCGGACGCACCGGCACCTTTTTGGCTAGCGAGTACCTGGGCACCATGCCTGATGTAGTAACACTTGCCAAAGGCATCGCCGGCGGTGTGCCCATGGGTGCCTGTCTTGCCCGGGGTGCAGCCGCAGAAATTCTGGTAGCCGGCGACCATCAATCCACCTTCGGCGGAAACCCCCTGGCCTGTGCAGCCGGCCGTGCGGTACTGGCCGAGGTCGGCACTGCGGACTTCCTTGCTGCTGTTACTACAAACGGCGAGTATATACGCTCAACCATTGCCGGCTGGAAACTGCCGTGCATCACTAATATCCGCGGTAAGGGTTTGATGATCGGTCTTGATATTACCGGTCGCTCTGACGGCCCCGCCACCGCAGCAGAAATTCAGCTTGCCTGCCTAAAGGCCGGCGGTACCGTTGCAGACGCGCAGACCGGCGACGCCAAGGCCGGCGGTACCGGACTTTGTATCTCGACAGCCGGCCCGCAGATACTGCGGTTTTTACCGCCGCTTACTATCAGCCGCCCGGAGATAGATACGGGACTTTCGATTTTATATTCCGTTTTGACATCCAAAACGAACAACGGTAATTGAACCATGTCTGATTTATTGCCCGGTTTTTTGCAGTTCGACGAGTTTGGAGCCGCCAACAGCATCCTCCTTTTTGGACTCATCCTGCTATTGGGAGCTGCAGGCGGTGTCATCTTCAAACGCCTCAAGATACCCCAGGTTGTCGGATATATCGTCATCGGAATAATTATCGGGCAGTCCGGTTCCCGCTGGCTGAGCGTTCCGGTTATCTCGAGCCTTGAGCCGGTAAGCAGCTTTGCCCTCGGCCTTATCGGCTTTTTGATCGGCTCCGAGCTCAAGGGCCAGGTAATCCGCAAGTACGGCAAACAGTTTACCGGCATCCTTCTGCTGGAGTCGATTGTACCCTTCATCGTTGTCAGTACCCTGGTAACCCTGATCGGAACACTGATAAGCGGCGACCTGCCGCGTTCTGCTGCCCTGGGCCTTGTACTCGGCTCGATTTCGGCTGCAACCGCACCGGCTGCTACCACTGATGTGCTGAATGAAAACCGTGCCAAGGGTCCGCTTACTACCATGGTTCTTGGTATTGTGGCCCTTGATGACGCGGTTGCCCTGGTGCTGTTTACCGTTGCCGGCACCATAGCGTCAGCTCTGCTCGGCAGTACACCGCTCCCCATTACCTCACAACTGCTTGCCATCGCTTATAAAATCGGCGGTTCAGTTGTCTTCGGTTCACTGTGCGGTTTTTTGCTGTCGTTGATTATCAAACGTGTTAAAAATGATGACGGGCGTGTATTGGCTTTTGCGTTGGGAGCAATCATGCTGGTTACCGGCATCTCCGGTTTTCTGCATCTTGATACCATTCTGGCTGCCATGGCCATGGGTTGTTTTATTGTAAACTTTGCTCCTTTCAGCAGCAGGGACCTGTTTGCCCTGGTCGACCGTTTTACCCCTCCTATTTATGTACTCTTTTTTGTCCTTGTCGGTGCGCGTCTGAATGTCCGCTCAATCACACCCCTGTTTGCTGTGTTTGCAGCCGTTTACATAATTGGACGGACAGGGGGCAAAGCTCTCGGGTCCCATATCGGAGCCCTTGTAACAGGCGCTCCTGTCAGTGTCCGCAAATATCTCAAGTGGTGCCTGCTCAGCCAGGCCGGTGTCGCAATCGGTTTGTCCATAGCCGCCGGACGTCTGTTTCCTGACTCCATTGGTTCCACAGTAGTACTTGTAGTTACCGCTACCACCTTTGTTGTACAGATTGCAGGGCCAATCTGTGTCAAACACGGCATCAGCAGGGCAGGAGAGTGCGGCCTTGATATCACGGAAGACGACCTGATCCGGGAATGTACGGTACAGGATGTCATTTCTTCGCAGCGGGTGTTAACACACTTGCTGGATGATGCCCCCTTTAAAAGACTCATCGACGCGTTCAGTAAACAATCGGCTCTTTCCTGTCTTGTGTGTACGGCAGACAAAAAACTGGCTGGTATTGTCACTGTCGAAAATCTGAAAGAGGCCCTGCTGCTCGGCGACATTGCCGATGCTCTTTTGGTATGTGATGTCATGACTACCGCACCTGTGACCTGCCTTCCGACAGACTCTGTGCTGGATATACGTGAAATTCTCCGGCTTAAAAATCTGGAAACCATTCCGGTAGTTGACGAAACAGGCCAGGTTCTGGGAATAATGGAAAACCAGTTAATTGAAAAACATATCCGACGCAAGGTACTGGAACTGCATGAACGGGCCTGCGCCCTTGAGCGGGCATGACGGGTCGTGTGATTATATAATCAAGCAACAAGGAGCATAGCAATGAGCAAAGAAAAGGTTATTCTGGCCTACTCGGGCGGACTGGATACCACGGTAATCATCCCGTGGCTCAAAGAGAACTACGACTATGAGGTCATCGCGGTTTGCATTGACCTGGGACAGGGCGACAACTGGCCGGTTATCAAGCAGCGCGCTTTGGATACCGGTGCTGCTGCCTGTTATGTGGTAGACGCCCGTGAAGAATATATTACCGATTTTATCTGGCCCGCACTCAAGGCAAACGCTGTGTACGAGGACCGCTATCTTCTGGGCACCTCTACTGCCCGCCCCCTGATCGGAAAAATCCTTGTAGAATACGCCCGGCAGGAAGGCGCAGTCGCCATCTGTCACGGAGCAACCGGCAAGGGAAACGACCAGATCCGCTTCGAGCTTGCCATCAAGGCCTTTGCCCCCGATCTCAAGATCATCGCCCCCTGGCGCATCTGGGACATCCAGAGCCGCGAAGAGGAAATTGAATATCTTGAAAAACGCGGTATTGCTGTTCCCATGAAAAAGGACCAGTCCTACAGCCGCGACGAAAATATCTGGCATCTGTCCCACGAAGGACTCGAGCTTGAAGAAACCGAAAACGAGCCCAACTGGAAGCACATGCTCCAGCTTACCACTGTCCCCGAAGAAGCCCCCGAGGCAGGCGAATACGTCTCCATCGACTTTGAACAGGGCATCCCGGTCGCAGTCAACGATGCCAAAATGGGCCCCCTTGCACTTTTGCAGGAGCTCAACAAAATCGGCGGCCGCAACGGCGTCGGCCTTGTTGACATTGTTGAAAACCGCGTTGTCGGCATGAAAAGCCGCGGCGTCTACGAAACCCCCGGCGGGGCCATCCTGTATTTCGCGCACGAACAGCTCGACCACCTCTGCCTTGACCGCGATACCTATCTGTTCCGCCAGCAGGTCTCCCTCAAGTTCAGCGAGCTCATCTATAACGGACGCTGGTATACAACCCTTACCGAATCGATCAAGGCATTTATCGATAAAACACAGGAACGCGTAACGGGGTCCGTAAAACTCAAGCTGTACAAGGGGTCCATTCGCGGCGCGGGCTCGTCATCGCCGTATTCACTGTACAACGCCAATATTGCAAGCTTTACCACAGGCGACCTGTATGACCATCACGACGCTGAAGGCTTTATTAACCTGTTCGGCCTGCCGTTGAAGGTGCGTGCCTTGATGGAACAGGCTGCCGGTGAAGGGCAGGCTGTGGACGGTCAGCAGTTCAGGCAGCGTGCCACAGAATAGCGGCGGTATCCGGGAGATCTGTCCGGAACACCTTGACGAATTTTTTCTGTCTGCGGTGATCTGGCCGGATCTGGATAACTCCTGGTACTGGACCGATAACTGGGAACCCTCATTTTATGTTGAGCTGGTTCATGCAGGTTTTATTACTATCTGCACTGATCATCCTCTGGCCGGCTTTGTGCTTCTTCCCCAGATGCATGAGGCCAGTGCTGTGCTCGACTGGCAGGATCTTCATTGCCCGCGAAGCCTGCGCCGTGCCCTTGCTTCAGGCCTGTGCGAGCGTCTGGGGCTTAGCTTGCGTATTTCCACACGTCTTGCTCCAACCCTTGACGCCCTGGAACGTTGCTGGGCAGAGGAATCCTGGCTTCATCCGCCCTATCGTACTCTGATGGAAATGCTGGAACGGGACAATTGTTTTGAACAACCTTCTTTTTTGCCTGTCGGGGTGGAGCTTCATGCTGAAGGCTGTGAAATTCCGGTTGCAGGCGAATTGGGCTATGTAACCGGTTCGGTGTATACCAGTCTTTCCGGTTTCATGCATCCGGACCGCTCGCGCTGGAACAACACCGGAAAAATCCAGCTTTTGGCTCTGGGAAGCCTTTTATGCCGCTCCGGTTTTGATTTCTGGAATCTCGGTCAGCCGCAGATGCAGTACAAAAAAGATCTTGGAGCGAAAGTGACACCCCGCCCTCAATTTATAGAGCGCTGGGTTACCTCCTGTGCCAGGCCGGTCCCGGAATCCTTTGAGGCTCTGCTGGACCGCGATCTTTCTTGCGCTGAAATGGTGCTGTATTCGGATCTCAAAAAAACAATCTAGCAGGATGCTGACAAGCATCGAGTTTGTCAGCATCCTGCTAGCAAATCCTTACAGTATTGAGCCAATTTCAAAAGTCGGTTACTTTTGAGGTCCCCTCTAGTTTTATGAGGTACCCTTATGATACCTTCGGTATCAATTCAAGGAGAAAGGAATGCAGCTTTTCAGGTACTTTATAACAGGCATGGTCATAGGACTTGCCAATATCATACCCGGAGTTTCAGGCGGCACCATGGCGGTCGTCTTTAATGTGTATGACCGTCTGATCAACCTGATACGGTTTAACCTGAAACAAATTCTGGCCGACTGGCGCTTTGTTCTGGTTCTTGGTGCCGGCATGCTCACCGGGATTTTTTTGTTTGCCAGACTGCTATCAATTTTGTTGGTGCGCCACCCGGTTCCCGTCGGCTGGTTTTTTATAGGCATCATCGCAGGCAGTATTCCCCTTATTGCGCGCCGGGCCTCTTTTTCTGTCCGCCGGCCATCTTCTGCTTTTTTCGCACTTCTGGGACTGGCTGTGATGGTACTCTCCTTTCTTTTTGGATCGCATGAAGGTGCTGCGGCTGCAGTATCTGCTGTAACACCCCTAAACCTTGCCTGGATGTTTGCCATGGGTGCTGTAGCTGCCATTGCCATGATTATTCCCGGCATCTCCGGCTCGCTCATTCTGGTTGTGCTGGGAGCCTATCCGACTGTGATCGGTGCTGTTTCCGAACGCAATCTTCCATTCCTCGGGGCAATAGCTGCCGGTGTTCTTGCCGGGCTCTTTGGCAGCTCCGGCCTGATCAGGGCACTGTTGCAGCGGGCCCCCCGCGCCACATACGCTGTCATCCTGGGGCTGGTTGCCGGTTCCCTGCTTACTGTATGGCCCGGCCCGGCCCGGCCTTTAAGCATACTTGTTTTTTCTGTACCGGCACTTGCTGCCGGTCTTGCTGTTTCAATACTTTTTTCCCGCAGCGAAGTCTCGTCTGCCGGTACTGAACAAGGAGAAACCGTTCAATGAAACCACTTGAGAAAAAGAGCGCAGACGAAGCGCCCCTGGATATGCTTTTAAAACCGTTCTCGTCTATTGGTCACGACTGGATGCTGGTAACTGCCGGCAGCGGAACGCTCAGGGGCGAATGGAACACCATGACAGCCAGCTGGGGCGGCTTCGGCGTGTACTGGAACCGCCGGGTAGTGCTTTGTCTTATCAGACCCAGCCGGCATACCTGGCAATTCGCCGAACGGGAACCTTTGATCTCTTTTTCCTTTTTTGATGATGAACATAAAAAGGCTCTGCAGGTGTGCGGAGCTGTTTCCGGAAGGGATACCGACAAGGCTTCTGCCGCAGGCCTAACTCCGGTTCTGCTGGAGCCGGGTGCTGTCGGATTTGCCGAAGCACGGGTTACCCTGGTCTGCCGTATTTTATATAAGCAGGATCTTCTGAAGGAACTCTTTCTTGATGAAAGCCTTTTAAAAAATTATCCTGAAGGCGATTTTCACCGGCAGTATGTTTGCGAGATCGTATCGGTATACGCCCAGGAACGGGAGGGAAAGAAATGAGTGATACAAAGGCTCCCCTGTGGCATGGCCGTTTCAGCGAGGGCCCTGATGCCGCTGCAGTAGAATTTGAAACCTCTATTCAAGATGATGAGCGCATGGCCCTTGATGATATCCGCGGCAGCATCGCCCATGCAGGGATGCTCGGAGCTGCGGGCATAATACCCGCTGACGAGTCCGCTGCCATTGTTTCAGAACTGAAAAACATCGCCGGTGAACTTGAAGCGGGTACCCTTGCCATAGATTACAGCGCAGAAGACATCCATTCATTTGTGGAGGGTGTTCTGACCGACAGGCTCGGCGACGTTGGCCGCAAGGTGCATACAGGCCGCAGCCGGAACGATCAGGTTGCGCTTGACGAACGTCTGTATTTGAGGCGGGCAGTGCCTGAACTGCAGAAAGCCCTTCTTGAGCTTGTTGAAACCCTTGCAGGAATTGCAGAAGGCCATACCGCCACCCTCATGCCCGGCTATACCCATCTTCAGCGGGCTCAGCCGGTAACCCTTGCGCATCATCTGTGTGCCTGGAGCTGGATGCTGCTGCGGGATCAGGAACGCCTTGCAGACACCCTGAAGCGGCTGGACCGCATGCCTCTCGGTTCGGGAGCACTTGCAACCAGCGGTCTTCCGCTGGATCGTCAAGCGGTTGCGGAGGAACTCGGCTTTTCTGCATTGACTGCAAATTCGCTTGATACTGTGGCCGACCGTGATTACTGCCTTGAGCTTGCTTCAAACCTGGCTATACTGATGGGCCATCTTTCCCGCTTCAGCGAGGAAGTTATCATCTGGGCCACCGAAGAATTCAAATTTATCGAACTTTCGGAAAAATGGTCTACCGGTTCCAGCATCATGCCTCAAAAGAAAAACCCCGACTTTGCGGAATTGATCCGCGGCCGCACCGGCCGGGTTTATGGTGATCTGGTTGCCCTGCTTACAATGATAAAGGGGCTTCCCCTTTCGTATAATCGCGACATGCAGGAAGACAAGCACAGTCTCTTTGATGCTTATGACACTGTTCTGGCCGCCCTGAAGATTTTCCGCGCAATGATTTCGACCGCTGGTTGGCGAACAGACCGTATGCGAGCTGCCTGTTCGGGCGGACACGCCAACGCAACAGATCTTGCAGACTATCTTGTGCGCAAGGGACTGCCGTTCCGGACTGCGCACTCGGTAGCGGCCTCTGTTGTACGCGAATGCATAGACAGCGGCATCGCAGATATGATCAATCTGCCCTTTGAACGGATGAGCGCACATTCCGAGCTGATTGGCCCTGATGTCTATGCCTGCCTGACGCCCGAAGCAGGTGTTACCATGCGAACCCTGCCCGGCGGACCCGCAGCAGAACGTACTGCAGAACAAATTGCTGCAATTCGTGCTGTCGTTAAAACTGGCCGGAAATAATAGGTAAATGCATAACCCTGAGAAACCCGTGTTTTTCAGGGTTTTGTTTTTGTTTACTGTTTGAATCCAAGAATAAAATTGATCTTCCCGGGCATAAATTTGTTTGAAAGATAAATGATCAACGAACTGATTCCGAGGGTAAGAATAGTATAGATACATTGGTACAATGGCTGAATTCTCAATAATCCCGGAAAAATGTTTAAAAATTTAAAGACCAGGATCATAACAGGGATGTGAATCAAAAAAATACCGAAGGAATATTCGCCCACTGTAATCAACGTTTTATTCAATGGAACAGGTTTTTTCAATAAAAACAAAATGAAAGCCCAGGAAAAAATAAAAGATGTTATCTTGAGCTGTGATAAGGCAAAACTCACGGATTGTGCTGCGTGTAACCAATAAAACGATTCAAGAGCAGTTGCGGCAACTGCTACAACCAGGAAGAGGCAAATCTGAGTATAGGTTAACTGTGGAAGTCCATTCCTTTTTATATATATTCCTCCATGAAAAAATACGATCCATGCCGGAAAAACCCCTGCGGTAATGATAAGTGGAAGCTCTATTGTTCCATGAAGACGAATGAAATATAGCAAAATCAAAAAAGCAGTATTTAGGAAAGCAGACACTACAAACCCTTTCCTGTTGGCGAATCTTTGAAACAAAGGTAGAAATAAGTAGTATTGAATGATCAGAATGATAAAATAATACGGTACCTGGGCACTTCCTGTTAACAGGGTTTTAATGATAGTGGAAACGGCAGTGCCTGATCTGAAGATTGCACCATAAATAAGAGTCGCTGTTGAATATAGAAAATAGGGTACCAGAACCTTCATGCATTGTCGGGACACAAATGCTGTGTAGGATGAAAATGAATCAATCTTTTTATCTGCCAAAAAGTAACCTGACAGAAAAATGAAAAGTGGAACAGCAAAGTTAAATAGAATTCGGGTATAGAATAAAAATTGAAAATTTCTGCTCCCCTGTCCAAACAGGACAATTAAACCAAAGGTGTGAATTAAAACTACACCGATTATTCCTATTCCCCTGAGCTGGTCAAAATACCTGTTTCTACCGATCATCAGCCGTATGCTCCCTTAAAAAAATTGAGAGCATATTCTATTTGAAATCACCCGGAAAATACAACTGTCTGATTTTTAATTTGATTCATCAGCTTCGCACTTTTATTGATTGGCATCTGAAGCGACGTGTGAATAGTCAATCTATTCCTCTTCGAGTGTTGCCTTTTACACCCTGCTGCGTTATCGTAAAGGTATGAAACGTAGCCTTTACCTGCTCATTGTGGTGCTTCTGGCAGCATTCTTCTTTCTTTTTTCGAAGCCATCCACCATTTCTGACGGACTTTTGGTAGCAGATACACCCGGACAGCTGCAGATTCCTCAGCGCAATGTAGTTATCGCGACGGTTGATCTACAGAAATCTGCTCTTAATCTGGAAATGGCCGCTCATGTTGCACCTTTACGGGAACTTCAGGCAGCTTTTCAGGAACTTCCCGGTGTCAGCCGGGTGGATTCCCTTCTCAGTGTATCCCGTGTTATTTCACAGGATGAAGATATTATTGTAAGCCGGGCTATTCCTGCCGATCAGTCGTTTGTTACTGATGAGTATATGCGCTCTCTTCTTGAAGTGCGGTCTGATTATCCTGAAATCTGGCCCTATGTCAGCGAAGATGCCCGGTATCTGTTGTTTTATGTGTATTACGGAAACAAGGTATCCCCCCAGCAAATATACCGCAGTATTGAAGCCCTGCAGTCGGACTGGAATCAACGTCTGCCCTTCGACTTTACCGGACAGCGCCCCATTATTGCCGAAACAGAACAACGCCTGACTGGTGATATAGGTCTGTTTTTTCCAATACTGGGCGTACTGATTATCCTTGTTTTCGGCCTGTTCCGCAGCAAGCGTGTCCTGGCTGCCGCGATTGTATTGATGCTGGTTTCGGTTGCAACAGCGTACGGCCTTGTACGCTTTATCGGTATAGCAGACAGTCCCCTGCTGCTGCTGGTACCGGTATTCGGTCTTGGCCTTCTCAGCGATTATGCTCTGCATTATTTTTATCATTTTTTTCACGCCCCCGAGACTTCAAAAACTCACGGGCTTCGAAAATACCTGCTGTTCCCCTTAAGCCTGACCGCACTGTCAACCTTCATCGGTTTTCTGTCCTTGAGTCTTATCAACGGTTCAGGGCATCTGCAGCTGGGACTGCTTATTGCTTCAGCTGTTCTGATAACCTACGGCGGTGTTTTTTTGTGGCTGGACTATCAGTCCTGGCCTCCAACCCGCGGACCTCTTATGCAGGGGTTTCAGCGGTTTCAGGGGCGTCTGTTTGCACGAATCGCACAGGTACGCTATTTTGTTTTTGCCCTTGTACTTCTGGTAACCATAGCGGGTGCCCTTCAGATACCGAACCTTACAATAGAGCCGTATCCTATCGGACAGCTGCCCGACAGCAGTACCATCAGAAAGGCTGACGATCTAATCAACCGCAATTTTTTTGGCTCTGTGCCCTTTTTTATCGAGATTGATACCGGAAAATCCGGCGGCCTTTTACAAAAAGAAAATTTGCTTGCACTTGAAACGTTGCACCGTAATTTCGATGCAGAAGAACAGGGTTATGCCTATTCTCTGTTAACTGTCCTCAAACGGATGAATTACTATTTTATGGGGTCAGAAGATAGTCTTCTTGAAACTGATGAATTTGATGACTATTATGATATGCTGGTAGAGCAGTACCTGCTGTACTATTCTTCCAGTGTTGATCCTGCGGAATTCGCGGCTATGGTGGACAACTCCTACCGCTTTGTTTCATTCCGCGGTTTCATTCACTATCATGACTTCAGCGATATCCAGCGGTTCCAGTCTTTACTTGCTGAAACATCCGCAGGGTTTCCTGCGGGCTGGCAGATAATTTCACACGGCATGCTTGATCAGCTTTCCCGTGAGCACCGCAACCTTGGTCAAAACTGGGTATTCTCGTTCCTGGGAGGAGGGCTTCTCATTTTTTTAACCGTCTGGGCCTTTTACCGGAAGCTCAAGCTTGCCCTTCTCAGTCTGATCCCTGGTATTATAAGCATGATAATCTCTTTCGGAGTAATAGCTTTGCTGGGTATCAGCGTGGATGCATTCTCGATTATCTTTGTTTCAATCATTACCGGCCTGGTAATAGACTATAGCATCCATACTCTTGCTGCTCTTGATACTATCGGTCCCTTTGATACACTGGAAGCCGGATTCCGTGCCATTCTGGGCTATAGCGGCATTCCCATTTTTTTAAGTTTTGTAACCTCGTTCGGCGCTTTTTCAGTTCTTTTCATTTCGTCCTTCAGCGGTGCGCGCAACCTGGGCTTCCTTCTGTGCACTTCGCTGGTTCTGTCCTTCTTTTTAAGCCTGTATCTGCTGCCGCTTATCATGCTTCCATACAAGATAAACAAGGAGAACTCTGATGCATAAAATCCTGACAACACTTATTCTGGCTGCTTTTTGTTTTACTGTTTCAGCTCAGGAGCCTGCTACCCGGCATATTCTTGACAGCTTTGCTAAAACGCTCAGTGTTCCGCATATTCAAGGAACATTAAACGCACAGCTCATTTCCGCAAAGGGAGATGTCCGCGAGATTCAAGCCCGTGCATATCAGAAGCTCATCGGTGCCGCACAGAACAACCGGCTCTTTGTATTTAATCATCCGCCTACAGTACGCGGTACCTCACTTCTGGTGCATTCTTTCTTTGACGGCAGACCCAATAATATGTGGATCTACCTGCCTGCAGTTCGCCGGGTTCGCCGCATAGCCCTTGAAAGTTCAGGGGGCGGTTATTTTATGGGCAGTGATTTTACCTACCGGGACCTTATTAATACCGATAATTCCAGGATGGTGTTTGAGCGCCTCCCTGATGCGGTTGTTCAGGGACAGGACAGCTGGGTCATCAGGGCACGAGGGGAGACTGTACAAGTACAGCAGGAACACGGGTATCAGTTTATCGTTAGCTATTACCGCAAGGATAATTATCTCTTGCATGTGCGTGAGTATTACGATTTTAACGGCGAATTGTTGAAAGTCTATACAGTTGAAGACTTCATTGCCTTTGGGCAATGGATCTACCCGACCAAAACAGTTATGCGCAATGTGCAAACCGGACATCAATCAAACTTGATTGTGACTGATATAAGCACCGATGTTATTCCTGATCACTTCTTTACAACGCGCTATATGCAGGAGAATTAATACATGCGCAATTTCAGTATCTGTCTGTCTGTTTTTTTTACTCTGGCTCTTTCGTCTCTTGCATGTCAGGATTTCCGCCTCACTTCCTTTGTTGATTATTACGGCGCGATTGAGCCGACTGAACGGTATGAAACGATCAGATCACGGCTGTTTTTTAAACCCTCTTTCATATGGCGCCCGGATGATTCTGCCGGGGGCATGAATGTCCGCTTCAATCTTTCCGCCAATATCTGGCTTCAGCCCGAGGGTGCTCCCTATGCTGTTCCCAATCGCTCTATTCTTGATGAGGCCTTTATTCAGTTTGGGTTGGAATCCCTTGATTTGAGTGTCGGGCAAAAGGTTGTTGCCTGGGGGTTTGCAGATATCATGGGTCCGTTGAATGTTATCCAGGCTGCAAATCCCGCGATACCCAGTCTTGATGAAGGCTTTGACAGTCGTATTGCACAGCCGCTGGTGCATCTGCAGTATCACCGTACCTGGGCTGACAGTATCTCTCTTGTCTATATTCCTTTCACCCGTCCTGATCTTCAGGGGCCCGATCCGGTTTTTCTCCCTGGCAGTATGGACCGTGTTGACTGGAATACAGACTGGTTTATTACCGATAACCCCCATTCTCTTTTTGTAAATTACAGTTATTGGGGTGAGCAGTTCGATCTTCAGCTTGTATATGGATGGTATGTTGATCCGAAACCGGATTTTTCAGTTGGTTCTGTTGATCCTTTAACTTCTTCTGTTATCCGCGCTGTTCATAACCGCAAGCAGACTGCAGGTCTTGCCTGGGCGCGTCGTTTGGGCCCTTCAACCTTCAGTCAGGATATTGCGTTTGATTTTACGTCAA
>CAZXJV010000065.1:0-859 GCA_964641135.1 uncultured Treponema sp.
AATATCGCCGCGGGGGGTAAACACATAAATAGAATCACCAAGGAGATCCTGTTTCAAACGTGCCAGATAATCTTCGTCGCTTGAGCCCGATTTTGATAATTCCCGCAGTTGATTGATGATGGAAAGCTGTTCGGGAGCAACAACCTCTTTTGTGCTTCCCTGTTTGTACAGCCAATGACTTGCAACACCATTTTCTGCAATACGGTGCATGTCCCGTGTGCGGATCTGTATTTCAAGAGGACGGCTGCCGCTGCATAAAACGGTTGTATGCAGACTCTGGTAGCCGTTTGGTTTGGGCATGGCTATATAATCCTTGAAGCGGCCGTCGAGCGGTTTCCAGATTGTGTGAACCAATCCGAGCATGGTATAGCACTCCTGATGGTTTGTAGTCAGGATGCGCAGTGCCAAAAGATCATATAGTTCTTCTGCGCTTTTATTACGCTTTTTCATTTTTTGATAGATAGACCAGAAATGTTTTGCACGGGAATTAACTTCTACCTGTATTCCTGTTTTATGTGCTGCCTCAATGATTCGTTGTTCTGCATCTTTCAGGAAATCTGCACGCTCACCTTTTTTTGCAGCCACAAGTGCTTTTATTTGATCAAAAACTTCCCGGTTAAGATATTTAAGACTTAAATCTTCCAGTTCGTCTTTTACTGATGACATACCCAGACGGTTGGCGAGTGGTGCCCATATATCAATGGTTTCCTGGGCAATTCGTTTTTGCTCTTCGTTTTCAATATGCTTCAAATAGCGCATTTTGTCCAGGCGATCGGCAAGCCGTACCAGCAGGATTCTGATATCATCGATCATTGCAAAAAACATTTTGCGGATACTTTCTGCCTGCTGGATAGTTTTA
>CAZXJV010000065.1:869-16660 GCA_964641135.1 uncultured Treponema sp.
AGTAAGGCCGGATATGCGGTTTACCCCTGCCACCAGATTTTTGACAGTACTGCCGAATGTTGTTTCTATCTGTTCGTCGGTTATCCCCAATCTTTCAGGAGAGCCGTGTAATAATGCGCAAATCAGGGTGTCCGAATCCATGTTGAGCGCCGCAAGAATATGGGCAACACGAAGCGGATGTTCCATATATGGTTCACCACAATCCCGGCAGTGCGGTGTTATGTCTTTTGAAATCAGTTTCCATGCGTCTTCAAAACGTTGTTTGTCTTCGACGGAGTATCGGGGGAAGTCCGAAAAGAAGCGGCTACAAACGCTGTCTTCAAGTGTCATTTGTTGACTCCTTCTACTACACGGTCATCACCGGCGAGATCCTTGTGGATAAGTATACCAGTATATCCAAGACACTTCAAATACTCTGCTGTTTGCACAGCATTGTATTCGCCGGTTTCGATGAGAATCCGCCCATCCGGTTTGAGAATATCTTTGGCGAACCGGGCAAGGGGTTTAATAAGTGCAAGTCCGTCAGCACCGCCGTCTAATGCTAAAAGCGGTTCACCGCGACCATCCTCCAGCAGTGTGCGTGCGACATCCGCAGGAACATAGGGCGGGTTAGAAACAATCAGATTCCATCGGGTACGGTCTGTAGATACAGGGGGAGAGGGTAAGCCGAAACAAAGATCGTTTTCAAGGAAAACCGGTTCTCTATCCGGGCACAGGCGGACGCTGTTGTGCCGGGCGATTTCTAGTGCGGCCGGGCTGATATCTGTTGCTGTAATGTTGTCGCACTCTGTATGAACAGCGATGCTGACTGCGATGCATCCTGATCCTGTGCACACATCAAGAATACAGTCGCCGGGTTTAATCAGCGTTATCGCCCGGTCGATCAGGATTTCGGTATCGGGTTTTGGAATGAGAACATCCGGGGTAACGATAAAATCAAGACCATAGAATTCCTTGTGTCCGGTAATGTAGGCCACTGCCTGTCCGGTACAGCGCTGTTCTATTGCACGCTGGAATGGCTCCTGTTTGTCCCTCAGGCAAAATTCTGGATGGGCAGCCAGAAAAGAACGATCGCAATCCAGCAGCCAGGAAAGAATAACCGAGATATCCAATGACGGGGAATCAGCTGCGCGGGAACCTGGGGACTGCAGTTTTTCCATTGCCCAAAATCTGGCCTCTTGTATGGTCATTCGTTGGTTCAGTCAGCGACATTCTTGAGCTGTTCTTCCCGGGCTGCCATAGCCAGCGATTCCAATAGCTCGTTTAAATCACCCTGTATGATAAGATCCAGTTTATACATGGTCAGGTTGATGCGATGGTCTGTGAGCCTGTTTTGGGGAAAGTTGTACGTGCGTATGCGTTCCGAACGATCACCGGAACCTACCTGACTTTTCCGGTTCGCTGCGCGTTCGGCATTCTTTTTTTCTTCTTCCATCTCAAACAACCGGGTACGCAGCACACGCATTGCTTTTGCCTTGTTTTTAATCTGGCTTTTTTCATCCTGGCAAATAACTACCAGTCCGGTAGGAAGGTGCGTTAACCGGACCGCAGAGTCGGTTGTATTAACACACTGGCCGCCGGGGCCACCAGCCCGCATAACATCGATACGAAGATCTTCCTGTTTGATCGTGATTTCTGTTTCTTCTGCTTCGGGAAGAACAGCGACAGTAACTGCGCTGGTATGGATGCGTCCCGATGCTTCTGTTGCAGGTACGCGCTGCACCCGATGAACGCCTGATTCCCAGCGCAGGCTTCCATACACATTTTTTCCTGAAATTGAAATGGTAATTTCTTTGTATCCACCCAGCTCTGTTTCATTGCTGGACAGAATTTCATATTTCCAGTGGCGGGTTTCAGCATAGCGACTGTACATCCGGAACAGATCTGCTGCAAACAGGGCTGCCTCGTCCCCGCCGGTACCGCCACGGATTTCCATAATAATGTTTTTTTCTTCAAGAGGATCGGGCGGAATAAGCAGCAGTTTGAGTGAGTTATTGCTCTGTTCGTGCTTTTCTTCAAGGTCCCGGAGTTCGTCCCTGGCCATTTCTCTAAGCTCCGGATCGGTTTCGGCCTGAATCATCTGTTTGGCATCATTCAGTTGTTGTTCAATCTCCAGAAATCTCCGGTATTCGTCCATAAGCTCACTGAGGTAGGCATGTTCACGCATACATTCACGATAGCGTTTCCCATCCTTTATGAGATTGGGATCCTGTATATCCTGGTCAAGTTCATTGAATCTGGTCTTGAGTCGTTCCAGTCTGTCTTTCATATCTGTTATCCTTTACGGGCTGGTTTTCCGGGTGTGCCTGGTGTTTTTGCCGGTACAGCCGACTTGTTTGCGGCTCTTGTGTTTTTAGTATCCCGGGTTATCGGCTTTTGAGCATTTTTTGCAGGTGATGCCTGCCTGATACGCGGAATCGGGGTCAATCCGCCGATTGTTGGTGTTGATGCACTGTCATATCCACCGGTGCGTTCCGGGTTGCGCCGATTGGATTTTCTTGCTGATGAAACAGAAGGTCTGAAGAATCCGAAAAGGCTGCCGCATAGACCTCCTGCAAGATGCGCGAATTGTGAGATATCGTCATCCTTGATCACGGCGAATAATTCCCTGCCCAGATAGAGCAATACAATCAGTATAAAAGTAAGCGGCACTTCATCCCGCCCGTTATTAGTAAATGAAGCCAGCAGGATCATCATAAATACAACACCGGAGGCACCCAGCAGGGGAAGAGGGAAAAAACAGGCATTCAATACCCCGGTTACAAAACCGGTAACCAGAATCATCAGAAGCATTGTTATTGAACCATAGGTTTCTTCAAGCATTGGACCTAATAGAAGTATATATGCCAGGTTCCCGATCAAATGTGACCATTCAGCATGTCCGGCAATATGTGTTGCCAGCCTGAGGTAGTCAAGCGGACGGTTAAGGGCAAACGATGTATATCCCGGTGCTGTGAACAAAGACCGGGTTAACCCGTGAAGCACAAAATAATCAAGACCCAGCACAAGGGCACAAAAAAAGGCAAATGTGAGGGTTGTTGGTGCGTTGTATTTAATCTTCATAGGTTATGGTAACCGGACAATGATCCGATCCGTATACTTCAGGCAGTATCAGGGCTGAACGAATCTTCTGCGCGAATTCCGGATTGACACAATGATAATCTATGCGCCAGCCGATATTTTTTTCACGGGCCTTAAACCGGTAACTCCACCAGCTGTACTGACCTGGATCAGAACAAAACTGACGGAAGGTATCCACATAACCCGCTGTAGTAAAATCATCCATCCAGGCCCGCTCCTCAGGAAGATAACCGGGATTTTTTTCGTTTGTTTTAGGGTTTGCAAGATCAATCGGTTTATGGGCGATATTATAGTCCCCCGACAGGATGACATTACGTCCTTTTGCCCGTAAATCGTCACAGGTTTCTTTGATTGCCTGGCAAAAGTCAAGCTTGTATCCAAGTCTGGCACCTGCTTCCTGTGAATTGGGGAAATAGGCAGAAATGATTGTTACATCATTAAAATCTGCCATAATCACCCGCCCTTCATCATCAAATTCCGGTATCCCCATTGTTCTGATATTGAGCGGCTCGATTTTACTGTATATAGCTGTGCCTGAATAACCGGCTTTTTTTGCTGAACTCCACCAGGATTTCCAGGTGCCGCCGGCGAGAACCGGGGTGATGAGCGGTTCGGGAAGCTGGCCGGGATGAGCCTTTGTTTCCTGCAGACAAAGCACATCCGGCGATGCATATGAAAGCCATTCAAGAAAGCCTTTCTTTTCAGCGGCCCGTATGCCGTTCACATTCCAGGAGATAACAGTTTTCATGGGTGTTATAATGGCATGAAGGCCAATGTGTGCGCAAGACCGTAACGGAATATACTGTTTTGCTGTTCTCAATATGCTTGTTAAGCAGGCTGTTTTGCAGTATTTTTAAAGCATGGCATTTGAGCATCGAACAGAACAGCAGATATCTTTCTCTGAAGAGCTGCAGGAACCCGGGCAGTACCGGGTGGTTTTATTAAATGATGATTTTACTACAAAAGACTTTGTAGTAGCGGTATTGATAGCTGTTTTTCATAAACAGCCCGAAGAGGCAGCCCTGATCATGGAAGATGTTCACAAGAAGGGGCGGGGCGTGGTGGGTGTATACACCTATGATATTGCCGCTACCCGCTGTCTTCAGGTGCATGAAGCCGCCCGAGAAAACGGGTTTCCTCTTAGATGCGTAATGGAGCAAACGTGAAAATACGACTGAGTTCTCTGGTTCAAACTGTCCTCGATCAGGCCTATGCGGATGCAAAGGCGCGGGGGCATGAGTATGTCACCCCTGAACATGTACTGCTGGCCAGCCTGGATCATCCGGCGGCGCTCAAATTGCTTTCACTCAGCGGTGCGGATATAGCCTTTATACATGAGAATGTTGACGAGTATCTTCGTAAAAACATTCCGGTACTGACAGGGAATGCTCCTGTTCAGACAATAGGATTCCAGAATGTTTTTCAAAGAGCGGTTTTGCATTGCGAGAGTGCAGAAAAACCGATGGTTGAAATCTCCGATATTTTGGTTAGTTTATTGGATGAGAACCGAAATTATTCCTCATATTTTATGAGGAGGGGCGGTCTGGATCGTCTTGTTCTGCTTGAGATCATAAGCCACGGAGGCATGGAGCAGGATGCAGAAGGACCGGCACGCTCCAGTCGTATAGAGGAAAATATTGATGGACTTTCCGCACAGGATCAGGAGGGTCAGGATTCGCTGCCTTTCGGCCTGGAAGATGCCTCACGGCCTGAATCGACAGGAGCCGAATCGGACAGGCCGAGACAGACCCGCAAGTCAGCGCTGGAACGATTTACTGTAGAGTTAACTGCACTGGCCCGTCAGGGACGTCTGGAGCCCTTGATAGGACGTGTTGATGAACTTGACAGAACCATACAGGTATTGTGCCGCCGGATGAAGAACAATCCGATACATGTCGGGGATGCCGGGGTAGGTAAAACAGCGATAACTGAAGGCCTTGCACAGCGGATTGTTGAAGGTTCTGTTCCTTCGCTTTTAAAGGGCTACGAAATTTACAGCCTTGATATGGGCGCTCTTGTTGCCGGAACCAAATTCCGTGGTGATTTTGAGGACCGCATAAAAAAGGTTACCGATGACCTTTTACGCAAGGAAAAGGCAATTTTATTTATTGACGAGATTCATACAATCATTGGCGCCGGATCGACCGGTGGCGGAACCCTGGATGCGTCCAATCTTTTAAAACCGGTTCTTACTTCAGGCAAGATTCGTTGCATTGGTTCGACAACCTTTGATGAATACAATCGATATTTTGAAAAGGATCATGCTCTTTCCCGAAGGTTTCAGAAAATTGATATTCCCGAGCCTTCGCCTGAGGATTCAATTGCGATTTTACAAGGTTTACGCAAGCGATATGAGGAATTCCATCGTGTTTCCTACTCCGAAGATGCAATTTCGTCTGCTGTTCATTTATCCGCCCTGTATATCACCGAGAGGCGGCTTCCTGATAAGGCCATCGATGTTATTGATGAGGCCGGAGCACAGGCGCGTATACGCGGGGAAAAAACAGAATCCGGGTCAGGCGATTCCGCCCTTGACGGAGATGCAGGGGCTATTCTTCCCGTTGACAGCCGTCTGGTCGAGCAGGTTGTGGCCAAGATTGCCAGGATACCTGAACGAACAGTCAGTGCCGGCGAAAATGATCGTCTGCGCGAGCTTGAACCGGTGCTATCACGTGCTGTTTTTGGACAGGCTTCTGCTGTTGCTGCAGTAGTAAAAGCGGTAAAACGGTCCCGTGCAGGATTCAGGGCACCAAACAAACCTGTTGCAAATTTTCTGTTTGTCGGACCTACCGGTGTGGGTAAAACCGAATTGGCGCGTACTCTTTCCTCTGTTTTGGGTATAGCCCTTCATCGCTTTGACATGAGCGAGTATCAGGAGAAACATACTGTCAGCCGCCTTATCGGCTCTCCTCCCGGTTATGTAGGTTTTGAGGAAGGCGGCCTTTTAACTGATGCGGTTCGCAAGCAGCCTCATGCGGTGGTATTGCTTGATGAGATAGAAAAGGCACATACGGATATTTTCAATATTTTATTGCAGATTATGGACTATGCAACCCTGACTGATAATCAGGGAAGAAAAGCAGATTTCCGGAATGTTATTCTTATTATGACCAGTAACGCCGGTGCACGGGAGATAGGCAAGCCGCTGATCGGGTTTGGTGAACGGGAAGTGACCGCGGCAGCGGTTCAGGAGGCAGTAGACCGTACCTTTACCCCCGAGTTCCGGAACCGGCTTGATGCTGTAGTTACCTTTGGTGCCCTGAGCGCGGATATAATGCAATCCATTGTACGAAAAGAACTTTCTGCACTGCAGTTACGGTTGAATGAAAAATCGGTACAACTGGATGTCACCGATGCTGCTGTAGCCCGTCTGGCAGAACTGGGATATTCTCCGGAATTTGGCGCCCGCAATGCCACCAGACTTATTGAAGAACAGGTGACAACCCCTCTTGTAGATTCTGTTCTGTTTGGTGAACTGTCGGGGGGCGGCATAGCCCGATGCGACGTGGATGCAGAAAACGGGATAACAGTTACCACAGTCCCTGACGGCAGTTCACAGGGGAAATGAACGGTATGATCCGTTCAGATCCTGATTTTCCGTGGCTGGAAGCCGGCCAGTGGTTCCGTTTCCCTGCGCCGGCTCGGGCCGGAATCTCTCTTGTGGCAGTCGGCGGGAATCTTTCACCTGGCATGCTTCTTTCTGCCTATCTTTCAGGCATATTTCCCTGGTTTTCCGAAGAAGATCCTTTGTTATGGCAGTCACCTGATCCCCGATTTGTTGTTTTTCCTGATTCGTTTCACATTCCTCATAGTCTTTCCCGTACGATGAGAAAAAAACGGTTTGAGTATCGGGTGGATACTGTATTTGAACAGGTTATTCGATCCTGTGCTATGGTTCCCAGACCTGAACAGGATGGAACCTGGATAACTGATGATATGATAGATGCATATGTACAGCTGCACCGCCTGGGCTACGCTCATAGTGTGGAGTCATGGCAGGATGGACAGCTTGCGGGCGGTTTTTACGGTATTCATCTTGGCCCCCTGTTTTGCGGGGAATCTATGTTTACACGGGTACCTGACGCCTCAAAGGCTGCTTTTGCCTGCTTCGGCAATTATTTTTTTTCCTGCATGGGCGGAATGATCATTGATTCACAGGTGTATACAGATCATATTGCCCGATTTGGCGGAAAAAATATATCCCGAACTGCGTACAGACGTACACTTGCCTCTTTGTTCGCCGATGGCGAGTTTCCGCCGGGCCAGATATGGAATTCCGATATGCTTATACAGGCGGAGTGAATTTATACCCAATACCCCTGATGGTGTGTATATATCGCGGACTATCCTGGATATCACCCATTTTTTGTCTTATTCGGGCAATATGTACATCGATGGTGCGGGTTGTTATATCTGTGTCGTATCCCCAAACAGAATGTAAAAGTTCCTCCCGCGAGATAATAATATCAGGGTGCATATAAAAGTAATCAAGCAACTTGATTTCCTGTGCAGAAAGTGAATGCTCTTCTTTACCGTTAAGTATATATCCCCGTCGAAGATCAATTACCGGCAGATCACCCGAGGCGGTGGGTGTGCCCCTGTTACCCGCAGTACGGGTTGTGGCTGCACAGCGGCGCAAGAGAGCGGCAATGCGGGCAGAAAGCTCACCCATGTCAAAGGGTTTTGCAAGATAGTCGTCTGCTCCAAGCTTTAATCCGGTTATTTTGTCTTCTGTTCTGGTACGTGCGGTGAGCATAAGAATGGGGGTATTACAACCTTCAGAGCGGAGTTCTCTGCAAATTGCAAGACCGTCCATGCCCGGCAGCATAATATCAAGAATGATCAAATCATGAATCTTTCTGCGAGCGAGTGCCAAGCCGGCAGAGCCGTCGGTGACACTGTCGACCAGATAGCCTTCTGCGGTAAGCCGGTCAACGATTGTGAGTACCAGTCCTGGCTCATCTTCAATTAATAACAGTTTCAGTTTCATAAGCAGCTCCTTCATACACAGGTAGAATCACTGTGAATGTTGCGCCGTCCGGCGGGCGGCTTTGTACTGAAATGGCGCCGTCATGTGCCGCCAGAATCCGTTTAACCAGATTCAATCCTATACCGTTACCAGGAACTTGTTCTGATACGGCACGGGTACCGCGAATAAACGGGTCGAACACAGTGCGTCTTTCGGATCTGGCAAGTCCCGGCCCATGATCCTTGAACTGTATTTGTACCATCGCGGTCCTGTTGCGTTTAGCCTGATATAATTCTGCCCGGATTGCCAAATACTTTCCTGCGTGAGCATGGCGGAGTGCGTTTTCCACCAGGTTCCTGAATACAGACTCCAATCCAACCCGGTCGCCCCTGATAATTACTGGTTCATCCGGCAAGCTTACATCTATTGTGAAGCCGCGGCTTCGGATCAGCTCTGTATAATACCCGAGGGCATTTTTTACCAACCGGTCAACCTCGCACAGATCTGTGTGCGGTCTGCTTGTTCCGCCCATACTAGAGTATAATAGAAAATGCTCGATGGAGACGGTTAATCGTGATGCTTCCTGACGAATGAGTGCTCCGTATTGTCCTGTTTTATCCGGTCCGGTGATTAACCCGTCGGTCAGGTTTTGCGCTGCCGAGGAGATAACAGCGAGCGGAGTTTTCAGTTCATGGGTGATTGTAGCAATGAATTCCTGTTGACGGCGGGCAAGCTGCCCGGCCCGTCTGCTTGCCTCTGCAAGCACTATCATACCGGCCAGGAGCACAAGAACGGTTAACAGGGTAGACACACTGTTTTGTATTCTGCTGTGTTCTACAAGCTCTGTAAGCGAACCTTCCCGATACAGACCAAGAACTTCGATCCCGGAAAGAATCAGAACCCGGCGTTCCTGGAGCCCGGGTTCTTCATTGTCTGCAAGTAAAACGGCCGGCTCATCAAGTCGTTGCCTGAGTAATGGATAGACACGATGGAATCCTTCAGGAATATGGGGATTCAGGATTTCTGGCCGGGTCTGCATGGCTGAAAAGGGAAACCTGCTGAACAGGGGTACTCGTATGTCCGGTTTTGGGAACATTGTTCCCTGCCGGGGCCATAACAGCGTGCCTGTCTGTGTGTCGGTTATCTGAAACTCATACAGGCTTGTTGTTTGCAGCAGATCTGCAGCCAGTGCGGGTAGGACAGTTCCAAGAATCCGTTCCCGTTCGATTACTGCGATCAACCGTATACTGCCGGCGTTATTCATAAGCGGGGCAGAGCTGATGATCAGTGTGGCATCGGTTTCAAGAAAGCGCTCACCCGCAAAGGGGACGCCGGAGGATTGTATAAACTGCGTAGATGTTGCGGGAACGAAGGCTGAGCCTGTCCATCGTGAGTATCGCAGTGCATCTTCGGATACCGTCCAGATTTCCCGGATCATTTGATTATCTGCTGCATAACGGCTCCAAAACGACCATCGTGCGGCAAATTCGGAGTCCATACTGCGGCCGTGTTCCGGACGAATAGTTATGAGGGCATAGGTGAGCAAGAATTCATCCTGAAGCCGCCTTGAAAACTGATCCGTGATGGAGACCATACTGTATTCGATACGCTGTTTTTCACGGCGGGACAGCTCCTGTTGCCACATAAACTGGTTCCATGCCAGTGTGATCAGCAGGGGGAGTGCAACAGCTATGATTACCCATGACAAAACAGGTTGTTTTGTTTTCATGTATACCAGTGTAATGCATTTCGTTGCGGTGTGTAGGGCTTGATCAGGCTTCTTTTTCTTCCAGCCAGCGGTTTAATAGCCAGATAAGACCTTGATGAATCAGTTTGAGTGGTTTTCCGCAGTGCGCACAGCGGAAACGCCCGTCGTCGTCAAGATGGGCTTTTGCGCATCCTATGCAGTAATGTACCGTGCAGTCGGGGCAGGTGCCTGCAGGAAGTTCATCCGGCGGCTGATCGGTCAGGCGAAGAAGCCCCTGCGGGGGGATTGATCGGGGAATCCGCCATTCACGGGCGCAGGTACAGCAGGTGAGTGTTTCGGTAGTCAGGTCTTCGATGGCACTGTTCAGTTGATCTGCCAGGTCATGCATCCCGTGATTGTGCAATTGTTGGACTGTCTGGCGGGCTTTTTCCTCTTTATGTGTATTAAGATACAGGGTGCCAAGGTCATACAGAAGAACCGCATCATTCGGGAATTCGTTTAAGCCCTGTCTGAGCGCGATTTCTGCCCGGGCGGCTTCGCCCCGGCGGAGAGAAACCATTGCGATCAGGGAATAAATCCCGGGTGCGGGTTTAAGATCCAGGGACCGGGATAAAAGGTCGTCGGCCTCGCTGAGCATGTCAAGAGCTATACAGTTCTCGGCCCGGTCGGCCAGCAAATCGGGATCATGGGGAGCTGTCCTGCATGCACGCTGATACCACAGTTCGGCCGTTTCATATTCTTCTGTTTCAGCGAGGATGCCGGCCAGTGCATGAAGTACCTGTTGGCGGTTCAGGCGTGCTGCCGGTGCGGCTGAAGGGTCATCAGGATCAAAAACCGACAGAGAAGTCTGCAGCCTGTTCATGGCCGCAAGAATTCTGGCCTGGAGTATCAGCGGATCGGCTTCTTCCGGCAATAAGGAACGGGCGGTGTTTACAAGAGCTTCTGCCCGGCTAAAATCTGCACTGCTCAATGATGCCTGGGCTGCAAGAAGATACACCCATCCATTACCCGGATTCAGTTCAATTGCGGTATTGATGGATTCCGTGGAGTCAAGTCCTGCACGATAACGGGCTTCGGCAAGACGAAACTGGTACAAAGGATACCCGGGATTCAATATGAGGGCCTGCTCCAGTGCATGTGCTGCCTGTTCATACCGGTTTGATTCCATCAGAAGAATGCCGTACAGGAACCAGACGGCTGAATCTTCGCAGTTCTGGCTGCATAATTCGGCAAGCAGGTTTTGTGCTGTCCTGTATTCGCCGATTGCATAGCGGTGTTTTGCGGCAAGAGCGCGGACTTCAGTATCAAGCGGTGCAATTGTTTCCAAAAGAGTTATGACATCGCCCATGGTAGTATAATCTTCGCTTGTCAGACAGATACGTGCAGCTCCGAGCAAGGCTGGCCGGGCTGCCTCATTATTACCTGAGTTCATATAGGCCCGGCCCAGGTTTAGGTGATGGATTGGCTGCTCAGGCTCCAGTTCGGCCGCCCTGGTGTATAACTCTGCTGCAGCATGGTAATCGCCTGCACTGCCGGCTTCCATGGCGGCAAGTGTACACAGCACCGGGGATTCAGCGATGACATCAGGACCGGTTTCCTTCAGGAGTTCTTCAAGATCCTTTGTTCGCCCCGACATCTGAAAAAGGAGTGCAAGTTCTGCCCGGGCTGCGCTGTTGGTGTTCTGGAGTTCCAGACATCTGCGAAGGCAGGATTCGGCATCCGATTCGAGCTGCCGCTGTGCACATATCCTGGCGGCCAGCAGCAAATCCTGTGGACCGGCTTCCCGTTGTTTCCACAGTTTTCGTATTTGTATAAGAGCCGGGATATGATACTCCATTGCAAAAAGTGTGGAGGCAAGGTTCATGCGGGCATCCGGGTTCACCGGTATTGCAGTATTCCATCGTTCATGAAGGGTTTCTACTTCAAGCGGACGTGACTCAAGGGCAAGTGCTTTGAGGCGGAAGGCGGGCTGATCAAGCTGCCCCCAGTTTTGGGCTGCAAAGGCGATTGTACCGGGTGCCTGAATGGTGTCATCCTCGCATTCACCTACCCACTGATCATTCAGAATGAGGGTAAAGCGGGTACCCCGGGCAATAATACGTAAAGAGAAAACCCTGTTGTTGTGAAGATAGGGGGCGTCATTTTGTTCATCCTGCTGTTCTGCACCGGTTTGTTCAGGCAGGGCTGTCCATCCGATCAGCGGTACGGGATTACCGTTGATGATAACATCCATGCGAATCATGCCGTAGTCCGAGACGAGAACACTATAAAAGGTTGTTTCAGTAATATAGCGGATATTAAAGCCGGCCGCACATCTTCCTGCCCTTGATGCTGTACTGTCCTGTATTGTGTCTGCGGTCTCAGGGGCGGGAGGGAATTCTATCAGTGCTTCCAGAACCATATCTTTGTAACGGTATACAGGATCTACTGTCCAGGCGAATAGATGCTGTCGTTTAAGTGTCAGCTCGACCCCGCCGTTAATCTTTGTTTTGTAGGCGTCGGTTTCTTCCTGGTAAAATCGTGCATGGCGCACCGAGGAAAAGGATGTTTGCCAGAATTCCTCAACGGTGTCTTCAGTGTCGGCCGGGTGAGCAGAACGGTTTTTAATAAAGCGTTTAAGAAATTCAAACATAATAAGCAAATTTACCGGAAAAAGTGGGGTATGTCTATGCGGAATTTGACATCGCGTGAACCGGTGCTTCATAATGAATGAAAGGAGATGCCCTGCCGATGAGACCTTTTATCGTCATGCGTGGTACCAGATAATGAAATTTCTTTCTTTTGTCAGGCAAAAGCGCCCCGGTCGTCGGCTTCTTGAAGAAATTCAGTTGCTGAGCATTCTCGTCTCCATGTTCATTATCATTGGTGTTCAGGCAATTTCTCTTGTAATTATCTCCGGAACAATGATTGGAGATCTTAAAGATCGCTCTGTTGTGACAGCTGATGAGATACAAGCCCTTTTACGGGAACCCTTGTACAATGTGGACGACATTCAGGTTTTACGGATCGGTGAGGCCTTGTTGTCCTCCGGTAGAATTTCGGGCATCGTTCTGAATTCCACTGCATCGGGCTTGCTTCTGGACTCAACCTCTGTGAGGGTGTCAACTCGGGAGTTGATTGCGCCGTTGACACGGGATATATACAGCAACGACATCCTGCTTGGCAGTGTAACCCTGCATTTTTCCGATCAGGAGGTAACAGCTTTTCAACGCAGTCTTTTATATATCGCCGGGGTTGTTATACTTGCTGTTATTCTGGCTAACCTTGCCGCAAACCGGTTTATTGTACGCAGCTATTTGCGAAGGCCCCTGTCGGTCATTGTTGATGGTATTGACGAGATAGCCGGTGGTAATTATTCAAAACCGATAACCGTGACTGTATTCGAGGATGTTAATCAGCTGATCAATCTGTTGAATGATATGGCGGGTAAAATAAGCCTGAAGAATCGTCAGTTGCGTGAAATAAATACTGCCCTGGAAGACCGGGTTGCACAGCGGACGGTTGAACTGGAAAAATCTGTAGACGATTTGCGCAGAACCCAGGAGAGACTGATAGAGAGCGAAAAGTTGACAGCTCTTGGTCATCTTTCTGCCGGCATGGCCCATGAGATGAATACGCCCCTTGGGGCAATTCTGTCTTCTAACCGCATGATTCAGGATTTTATCCAGAATCGCCAGATGGAATTGTTCGACTATTATGCTTCTTTGGGGGAAAATGATCGCAAGATTTTCCGTTCTATACTTGAATGGGGCTCTACGATCAACGAAATCAGTGTAAGTCTTTCAAACCGGAAGCTTCGTCTGGCAGTCGAGAAACGAATGACGGAAATGGGTTTATCTGCAGACAGTGCTTTGGCTGAACTTATTGTAGAGCTTGGTTTTCAGGACAGGATGGATGATCTGATACAACTTCTTCGCGAAGAGAATGGTGTGACAGTTCTTGGAGGGGTAGCACCTCTGGTGATGTTGCGCAGGATGTCGGATATTATTGAACTTGCCGGAACCAAGGCAGCAACAGTGGTTTCTGCCTTGCGGTCGTATCTTCATCCGGATTCTGCTTCCGAAACCAATGACGTCAGCATTGACAGTGATATAAATCAGGTTCTGCTGCTAATGCACAATATGCTGAAGTATGGAGTGCGTGTCCAAAAACAGTTTGGCGGTGTGCATGTGTATGGCTCGTCAGATAAATTGAGCCAGGTATGGCTCAATCTTATACGAAACGCAGCTCAGGCTATGGATTTTTCCGGGGATATAATTATCAGTACAGCCCTGTTGCAGGATGGCAGAGCCTGTGTTTCCGTTCAGGATAATGGCCCCGGTATCCCTGAAAACCTTCAAAGTCGGGTTTTTGACCCGTTTTTTACCACAAAACAGCAGGGAGAGGGGATGGGGCTGGGCCTTGACATCTGCAAGCGGATTATTGAAGGGCATGGTGGTACAATAGAGTTGAAAAGCCGTCCGGGAGAAACAGTTTTTACTGTGCTTATCCCCGGTGGATTTCTGAAGGGCGCTTCCTGATGAATAAACCGGTTATTTTGTGCATTGATGATGAAGCAATAATTCTCATGGCCTTGATTCAGGAGTTACGTACCGAGTTCGGCGACCGGTTTGTTTATGAAAAAGCAGTTAATGCTGTGATGGCATCCGAAGTTCTTGCAGAAATAGAAGGGGAAGGGCTGGATCTCTTTTTGGTCATCTGTGACTGGGTAATGCCCGGACTGAACGGAGATTTATTTCTGGAACAGGTTCATGAGAAGTACCCCGGAGTACAGACAATTATGATCACCGGCCAGGCTGATTCTGATTCAATACGCAAGGTTCAAATGAACAAGAATGTTCTGGCCGTATTGCGAAAACCCTGGCGGTCCAGTGAGCTTGCAGAAATAATAAGAAAAAAAATGAAGAATGAAAACATCGGGGAGATTGCACCATGAACAAAGAATACCTTATTTGTGTAGACGACGAGGTTATCGTTTTGCAAAGTCTGAAGCAGGAGCTGAAAGCCGACCCTTTTTTCAAAGATGTGGTTATTGAGGTGGCAGACAGTGCCGCACGGGCTCTTGAGCTGGTTCATGAAATTCATGATGATGGCGGAACCTTGATGATGATGATATCTGATCAGCGGATGCCGGTGATGAACGGGGATGCCCTGTTATTGGAGGTTCACAAACTTGCTGCTGATGCGTTGAAAATTCTGCTGACCGGTTATTCAGATTTGGATGCGGTTGTACGTCTGGTTAACGGTGATGTGTTGTACCGTTATCTATCAAAGCCCTGGGACCGGCAGGATTTGCGGTTAACACTTCATGAAGCCTGCCGGACCTTCAGACAAAGGAGATTGATCTTTCAACAAGCTGCCCGTATTGAGCACCTGACAATGGCAATGGTGACGGCTCTTGAAAGTGCGAATTTCTTTTTTGATGAGGATACCGGACAGCATATCCTGCGCATCGCCCAGATTTCTGCTTTTGTAGCTGAAAAAGCCGGACTTGATGCCGATATGGTCAAGCAGATTCGTATTTATGCACCTTTGCATGATATCGGAAAGGTCGGTGTAGGAAAGGATGTTTTATTAAAACCGGGTGCTCTTACCGATGAGGAATTTAATCGTATCCGCGAACATGTCATTATTGGCCATCGGATTATCGACAGTGAGGCGATCGATTCAGTCGCAAAGAATATTGTCTTGTATCATCATGAAAAATGGAATGGTAATGGTTATCTGGAGGGACTTCAGGGCCCGGATATACCGGTTGAGGCACGGGTGGTCTCGATTGCTGATGTACTTGATGCGCTGGTCAGCCAGCGTGTATACAAACCTGCGTATCCGCTTGCGGATGCCCTGGATATTGTTCGATCAGAGCGGGGTAAAAGTTTTGACCCCGTGTTGATAGACGCTTTTTTTGATAATCTTCCTGCTGTTGATACGTATCAGCAATTTCTTGAAGCGTTAACAGGTTAGTACACGAACTCAAGCCCCGTTGGGTCTTGAGCTCGCAGTATTCAGGTCAGCCCAAGCCCCCGTTGGGTC
>CAZXJV010000066.1:0-16063 GCA_964641135.1 uncultured Treponema sp.
CGTTCAGCGACAAACCCCTTTTCAAGGATGTAAACCTCAAGTTCACACCGGGCAACTGTTACGGCATTATTGGAGCCAACGGTGCCGGGAAGTCAACGTTTCTGAAGATTCTTTCAGGCGAGCTGGAACATGACCGCGGCGACATTATAATCCCCGCAGGCCAGCGTATGGCTGTTCTTAAGCAGGACCACTTTGCCTTCGATGCATTCTCTGTCAAGGACAGCGTCATGATGGGATACCCCCGTCTGTATGAAGTTCTGAAAGCCCGAGAGGCGATATATGAAAAAGAAGACTTCACCGAAGAAGACGGCCTTAAGGCCAGCGAGCTTGAAGGTGAGTTTTCGGAGCTGGGCGGCTGGGAAGCGGAAAACCAGATAGAACAGATGCTCTCCGGCCTGGGTCTGGATGAGGAATTCCATGACCGGAAGATGAGCGAGCTGGATGAAAGCCAGAAGGTTCGCGTACTTCTTGCACAGGCTATCTTCGGCGACCCCGATATTCTGCTTCTTGACGAGCCCACCAACGGTCTTGATCTTGAATCCATCACCTGGCTTGAAGAATTCCTGATCGAATTCCCGAATACGGTCATTGTTGTATCCCATGACCGCCACTTCCTGAATACGGTGTGTACCCATATCTGTGATATCGACTTTGGCAAGATCCGCCAATACTCCGGAAACTACGACTTCTGGTACCAGATGAGCCAGATCATGCAGCGCCAGGCCCGCGACCATCAGAAAAAGCGCGAAGACAAGATGAAGGACTTGCGCGAATTTATTCTGCGCTTCTCGAGTAACGCATCCAAAAGCAAGCAGGCTACCAGCCGCAAACGTATTTACGACAAGCTGGCACTTGAAGAAATCGAAGTTACCACACGAAAGTTCCCCTATGTCAATTTCAAGCCGGACCGCGAGGTTGGCAACAATGTGGTGCGCGTTGAAAAACTCTCCATCACCATCGAGGGTATCGAGCTGCTTAAAAACCTTGATTTGACGGTAAACCGCGGCGACAAGATAGCCTTCGTAGGTCTTGAGCATAATTCCAAAAGCGCCCTGTTTGACATCCTCGCAGGGGAACGCACGGCCGACGCAGGCGATGTGTACTGGGGTCAAACATGCACGTTTACGTATTTGCCAAAGGACACTACCGGTTATTTCCAGAATGACCTGAATATTACCGACTGGCTGCGTCAGTATTCACCCGAGCAGGATGACGCCTATGTACGCGGCTTTTTGGGACGCATGCTTTTTTCCGGTGACGAATCCCTCAAGCCGGTAAAGGTACTGTCCGGTGGTGAAAAAGTGCGCTGTATGCTTTCCAAGCTCATGCTTTCCGGCGCGAACGTTCTTATTCTGGATGAGCCGACCAACCACCTGGACCTGGAAGCCATTACCAGCCTGAACGAAGCCCTGACCGATTTTCCCGGTGTGGTATTGTTCAATACCCATGACCATGAGTTTATCAATTCGGTTGCCAACCGCATTGTGGAGTTTACCCCCGGCGGTGTAATTGACCGGATGATGCCCTTTGACGATTACGTGGCCGATGAACAGGTCCGTGCGCTCCGCACTGAATACTACAAGGGCGAAAAACGCAAGTTCGACATCTAGCAGGTGTGCCGACAAGCATCAAGCGTGTCGGCACCTTCCTGAAAGACGCTTCCGGCCTCAGTTGCCGGAGCGGCCCTTGTTGCGAATGCGTTCAACCTCATCCCAGCGAAAATCAAGTTCCATAAATTCCACAAGCGGAGGCCGGCCCGGTCGCCTGAGTGCATTGTGTTCGGTGATCAGCTCGTCAAGGTTCTGTGTTGCATGCAGGCGGCGGTAGGCCGGCTCGCCGATGCCAAAGGCAGAACTATCAGATGCGAAGGTCAGAACTACGGGAGCCGCAGAATGTTGCGGAAACGATTGCAGACCCGGTTCTGCGTCGAGGGTAAGTACCCCGTCCTGGAACGTGTAGAGTCCTTTTTCAAAATTGCGCAGCACTGTCCCCCCGCCTGTTATGCAGGTATAGAGTTCCCCGGCAACGCGGATAAATTTGGGAACAGCGGCAGCTGTTCCATCAGCGGTGGTAAAGCGGGCGGCAATGTCGCGTTCGCGGGCGTCGGTTTTCCAGTACCGGATGCGGGCATAGGCGCTTTCTGTAAAATGCAGGGCAAAAAAGTCGTCCGGGGAATCCGAGGCGTGGATAAGGATATCGGCACGGTCGCCGCCGGGAAGCCAAAAACCGGAAAGCGATGCGGCATCCTGCGCCGGAGGCGAGTCATGGCGCCGGTAAAAACGCAGCCACAGGGCATCATTAATAACCAGCACGGGAATCAGGTCAGCTGTGCGCACGCCGGGATAGCTGATGCTAATAGTATCAGAGGCGTCTCCGGTCCAGCGGGCGGCAAGCACCGGGGTAAAAACAAAGCCGTAATAGTCCTTAAAAACCACCCGCACAGCACCGTCAGCTGTAAATTCGGCAAACCGGCTGGAATTCTGCCAGAGGCCTGTGATGTCAGCATGCAGAGTTCCAGCCGAACAGACAAAAAAGAAAACAGTATATAGGAGAAAACGGTAAAGCCAGGGCACAGTTCTTGCCATTCATATACTATGGGTTACGAAGAGAATTTTGACAAGAAAAAAAACCGCCCCGTACAAACGGGACGGTTTTTTTATACAGTAAACCCGATTATTCCTGGACTATCTTCCACTGCCGTGGCGCGATTACCCCATCCGATGGTAAAAGCCCGGACACTGCTTTCGGTGAATCCAGCAGCAATCCGGAAATCTCGATTGTATATCCCTGGTATCCTGCAAGCTCAAGTGCAACTGACTTCGGGAAAACAGTATAGTTTTTATCACTGGAAGCAAACATGGTAGACACATTAGGTTCAGTTCCGGTTATAAAAACCTGTCCACGAAGGATTATTTCACTGCCAGTCAGATCCTGGGAAAGCAGGGCAGAACCCGCAGATGCCGGATTTTCCGGGCGGTCCCGATGGGTGGCAGCCTCTCCGGTTTCCGATCTGGTGCTTTTTCCGGAAGCACAAGACCATGCAGATAAAACCAGAACAGAAAAGAAACTCATAATAAGTACCTTGATAACCGTCTTTTTGTGCATCGAAATCTCCCTATCGAACCATCAGGAACATTTTAACGTTACTGTTCGTAGGTGCAGTAACTCGAATGGACAGGTCACCGGTAACCCCGAGCCAGTCCGGATGGGTCTGCAAGGACATTCCATACGGCCGAAGGGTAAAGGGGGTAAGGTTCCATACGGTCGGTCCGGTGTAATCAGCCGGGATTCCGTTACCGGCATCTACGTTATCAATAGACCAGATATCAAACGAGGAGAAGGTATACGATTGCCCGTTTATGGTTCCGGTTGCGCTGGTATCAAAACTGTTTTTACCCAGCTTGTGTGCTCCGCTGAATAGCAGTGCTTCGCCATAACGAGAGAAGGCTTTATTAAAGCTGTGGGTAACATCTCCAGAAACACTGCGCAGCGCCTGGGTTATAGATTCAGTCCCCGCATAATTATTCTGTGCTATCGCCTCAATCAACGCAGGACCGCCATAATTACGCGCCAGGTAGGCACCGAAGGCGTAGGCACTGGAATACGACATAAGGACATAATTGCCACTCAACCAGTCTGTTACCCCTGAATAATCGTAATAGGCGTTAAAATAGGGAATACGGCCTTCAATCGGTCCACCTACAGCCGGAATTCCTACGGGAGCAAGCATCATATCCTCGGATATCATTGATAACATCTCGTTATACCAGGTATCAGAAAATACATTAAGACGTAACGATTTTTGGGCAAAGTGAATCATGTGCTGGAACTCATGCACCAGCGTAGAATAAATTACGTCCGGAACCAAATCGGCAAAGTGGGCGTCAATATAGAAAATTTCGGCCTCGTTGGAAGGAAGACTGGATCCATAATACGAATACCTAAGAAGATCCTTGCCCCAAAAGTATCCCAACACACCGCCGTTTTGAGAAGGAGTATAGTCGTAATAAATGTCGTAAACGAGAATAGAAACTTTCTCGCCGCTGGCTCCTATAACAATAGAAGATAAATCTGTATGAACAGTTGTCGTTCCGGCTGCGTAATTGTCTCCGAAAACACTGGTCATAAGGGGATACGTCAAGTCGAACTTGTTCCGCATAGAATTGATCTGAGCTGTAGTAAGTTTGTTATCTGTGGCAGATGCAGAACCATTGTCATAATTGGCATCTGCAACCCAGATCAGACTGTGATCGCCTTCAGCACGCAGGGTAGCAGTAATCTGAACCCAGGCGCCGGAAGCATTTTCTACCCAAAACTGACGGGTATCGGTACCCACTGTGTATGCAACAGGAGCGGGAGGAATGAAAGAGGATGTTGAAGGTCCGGAGGCTGAACGTGATGCGCCGAACTTGCCTGTCCAGGCGGAGGGGTTCGAATTGAAAGCAGCAGCTTTTTCATGCTCATGGCGAACGATTCCGCCGGGATAAACACCTGAAACACGGGGCCCGGCGGCGCTTCGGCCGGCAAGATTAGCACGGAAAGCCGAGCGCACCGGATTGACACTGTCATCGCCGGAGGTTTCTACAACTACCGAACGAGAAGTAAGCGGATCCGTAAAGGACGAAACCTTGCCGATACCGCTTGTAGATGCACTGCTGGTACTAGAATTTGTTCTGACCAGAAATACATTCTGGCCTGTCAAGTTTTCCACAGTATATGTACCTGATACCGTGATCGGAATTACCGGTTCATCGGCAAACACCGGACTGTCGCCATCGTATGATACAGCAACAGGCTGGTAGTTTGGCAATACGATCGGCAGTGTAGTAGTCCCCCCGGACTGCGGACATCCGCTTAAAGCCAGAACCAGCACGGACGCACACAGCACCCAGGTTGACAGTGTAAGATTCTTTTTCACATTTTCCTCCATAAGAAAACAAGGTGTGCACAAAATGCAGACACACCTGACAGGAGTATATACCGCTGTATAGAAGTCGACAAGGATCAAGAAAAAAAGAGATTCTTTTTTCAACAATTTTGATAGCAGTAATCAGACCATGCACAGCGCGGAAACAAGAACCAGAACAGCCAGAACAAAGTTAAGAGCCAGCAGCAGAATGCGGCGTATTTGCCGATGTGATTCTGAATAAGTATTGCGGTCACACCGCCTTCGAATCAGATACAACGAATTAACAACAACAAAAAGCACACCGAAGACCACAAAAATCATCACTGATTCGCTGATCAAGTGAAGGTACAGCGCCAAAGCCAGAGAAAACAGGGTAAAAGCCAGAACATAATACACAAAGCTTACCAACCGGCGAAGGGTTTGTACGTTAACATGGGTACGGCGCTCGGCCTCAAGGTGAGCAATACCGGCAACCGTCATCCATAAGGGAAGGCGGAACTGGATAACTACCGCAGCTGCAAGAGCAAAAATACCGCAAAAAAGACCGACCAAAAGCAGACTCATAGGCAACAGAATACCCTAAATACCCGGTGCTGGCAATCCGCAGGTTCCTTGACAGTCAAACAGGCATTCCATCATTATAGAGCTATGGCAAGCCGATCATGGACAACCCCGGCACTGGTGCTCAGTCTGAACAGCTTCGGGGAATCCCACCGGGAGGCGGTCCTTCTGACCGCAGATCGGGGATTGATAAAAGCGGCAGTTTTTGGGGGCCCAAAAAGCTCTCTGCGCGGACTTGTCAGCCCCTGGCATTCCGGAACAGCATGGATCTATTCCGATCCTGTTAAAAACTCCCACAAAATAACTGATTTTTCCGTAGAATGCTGGCGCACACCCTTGCGAGAAAACCTTGTACGCACCTGGGCAGCGAACCTTGCATCAGAGTTGTGCCTGCGCTCCCATGGAACAGCAGACTGGACATTAATCAATGCCTTTCTGGACGGAATAACTGTCTCGAATGAAGCAGAATGCCGTATCGGCACACTGCGTTTCCTGTGGCGGTTTTTGATTGCCAACGGAACTCAGCCTGATCTATCCGAATGTTCCCTGTGCGGTTCAACTGGCCAGAACAGCCAAAATGGGGTACTCTATTATACACAACATGAGGACACCCTGTTATGCAGAGCCTGTGTCCGTCCCGGGCAGATGTCCTTCCCGGTCGGAACGGAAAGCAGACAGTACCTTGAAGCCGTCGGCAGTTTACCGCCGGCACAGGTCAGGGCTGTACAAATTTCCGATGAAACCACTGCAGAATTGCGGAACCTTCTGTTTTTTTTGACAGCACGGCTTGTGGGAGGCCCGTTGCACACAATTGAAGCCGGCGCAGGCATTCTGTAGCTGCAGAATCCTGCATAAAAAGGAGCACATATGAGAGCTGTTGATATAATCATGAAAAAACGCGGCAATCCTGACAGACCCGACGGCTCACAACTGAGCCGGACTGAACTGGAATTCCTTGTAGGAGGATATGTACGGGGCGAAATTCCCGACTACCAGATATCCTCCTGGCTGATGAGCGTATATTTTAACGGGATGACCTTCACCGAAACCGGTGATTTAACTGAAGTAATGCTTCGCTCCGGATCGGTTATGGATCTTTCCGGTATTCCAGGCCCCTTTGTAGACAAACATTCAACCGGCGGCGTCGGCGACAAGATATCACTGCCTTTGGCACCTGTTGCAGCGGCCTGCGGAGTCCGCATCCCGATGATGAGCGGCCGCGCTCTTGGACACACCGGCGGTACCCTGGATAAACTGGATTCAATCACCGGGTACCGGACAACACCTTCTCCCGACGATTTTCGCCGTATTCTGAGCGAATGCGGCTTCGCGATGACCGGACAGACCCCCGAGATAGTACCGGCAGACCGGCTCCTGTATGCCCTGCGCGATGTAACAGGGACAGTAGAATCAGTCCCGCTGATAACCGCAAGCATCCTGTCAAAAAAGGTTGCTGAGGGATCCGATGCCCTGCTGTTTGATGTAAAATGCGGCTCGGGTGCCTTCATGAAAAACATAGAAGATGCCACACGCCTGGCAGAAAGCCTGAGCGGAACCGCCCGTGCGATGGGCAAAAAGGCTGTAGCACTTATTACCCGTATGGACCGTCCCTTGGGCCGCACTGTCGGCAACTTTCTGGAAATTGAAGAAACCATGGATATCCTTGAAGGGAAAGGCCCGCAGGATACTGCCGAACTCACCGAGCTCTTTGCAGCCTGGATGATCGTTCTTTCGGGCAAAGAAACAAATACCGATGCAGCGCGTGAACGCTGCCGCGAGGTGATACAAAACGGCAAAGCGATGGATCTTTTCTTGCGCAATGTTGAGCTGCAGGGCGGTGATGTGAACAAGCTGCTGGCCGACCGCGGAAAACGGCGCAGTCCGTATCGGGCCGAACTGCGGGCGTCACGGGACGGCTGGATTACCGGTATTGAAGCCTATAAAACCGGCCTTGCAGGGGTACATCTGGGCGTTGGCCGCAACCGGACTGATGAAGCCGTTTCAGCCGAAGCAGGCATCATTTTTCATAAAACCGTCGGGGAACCGGTTGCTGCGGGGGATCTTGTAGCCGAAGTATACGGGCGGGACAGCGCATCCCTGGAGCCTGCCCTCCCCCTGCTGCAGGAAGCTCTTGTCTACGGCGACACCCGTCCTGCCGACAAACCCCTGATATACCGGGAAATAACTGCTGTATGATTTGGAACAAAAAAGATATAGGACGCGAAATTGTGCGCGAATTGTCACAGCGCTACGGGATAGATGCGTTGACCGCCTCTGTCCTTGCACGGCGCGGCATTGTAGAAGGTGAAGACCTGTTATTCTGGCTTGAGGATGACACCCGGTTTTTGCATAACCCCTTTCTGTTTACTCAGATGGAAGATGCGGTTGACCGCATCATGAATGCCAAGGACGAGGGCGAGAAGGTGTTGATCTTCGGGGACCGTGACGTGGACGGAATAACAAGCACGACCCTTCTTTACAATGCTCTTGTTGACCTTGGACTGGATGTGACCTGGAGACTGCCGACAGGCGATGATCCGTATGGCCTGACAATACAGGCGGTTGAAGATCATGCTGCTGCATACGGTACCTTGATCATTACCGTTGACTGCGGCATTACCTGTCATGAAGAGATTGCCCATGCTGCCGGGCTTGGTGTCGATGTGATTGTTGTGGATCATCATAATCCGCGCGATACGCTTCCGGCGGCTGCAGCCATCATAAACCCCAAGGTAGCAGATTCGGGATACCCGTTCCGTGATCTGGCCGGCTGCGCTGTCACCTGGAAACTGATTACCGCCCTTCGTCTGGCTAATACAGAACTGTATAAACAGCAGATCTGTCTTTTAAACGTACGCCCCCTGAATGACGCCTTTGTGATTGAAGCGGTCAAGATAGAAAACATGTGCGAGACCCAGCGCATCTCGGAGACAGTTATACCCGGGATGATTTCGATTTCCCAGACACGACTTGTCCCCTTTCTGCAGGGCCAGCAGATTCTGGTTTGGGACGCTGCGCTGCAAAACAAGCAGTTAAAAGCGGCTTTCGGGCCGGCAGTCGAATTCAACATCCTGGATATCGCTCCGGAGGTAAGCCGTGCAATTCCTGCTGTTCGCGGAATGAGCCTGCTCAGGTTGAAGGACCTCTCCAAAATTGCACGATACAGCAGCAAACCGATGAGCGAAATTGACGGATTTCTTAATATCTTTGTCAGTTTTGTGCAAAAACGCAACGGCATCTATGGTACCCGGGAAACCGAGGAACTGCAGCTGGTCGCGTTGGGAACACTCGCCGATCTGATGCCGCTGACAAATGAAAATCGTATTCTTGTCAAGCGCGGTCTTGCCGCGATGAATGCAAGTCCGCTTCCGGCGCTTAGCGAACTATTCTTGCGCCAAAATCTTGCCGGCAAACACATCGGGACAACAGATCTTGCATGGCAGATTTCACCGGCAATTAACGCAACCGGCCGCATGGGATGCCCGGACAAGGCGGTGCATCTGTTGACCAGCGCTGACCCGGCTGAACGCTCCCGGCTTGCGGACGAGGTCATTCAACTGAATACCGACCGTAAACAGCTGGGAACGGACGGATGGAACATCATTGAACCTCTGGCACGGGAAAGCTTTTCCCGGTTTAACGAAAAGCTGGTGCTTGCTGCAAGCGCCGAGGTAAACCGCGGTGTAACCGGCATAATGGCCAACCGTCTCTCGGGGGCATTCAAGGTACCCGCTATCGTGATTTGCATGATGGAAGATGGATCGGCTGTCGGGTCGATGCGTTCTGCACGGGGGCTGCACCTTTCTACCCTGCTTGACCCGCTGGCTGATCTGTTTATTGACCATGGCGGACACGCGTTTGCAGCAGGTTTCAGCCTGCACCCGGAAAAGTTTGCAGAGTTTGAACAACGGCTTGCACGGCTGTCGGCGGCGATTGAATTTCCGGAAGACAGCGACAGCGAGGAACTGATTATTGATGCGGAACTGCCACACGACTTTCTGGAACCGGGATTGCTTTCGCTCGTGGACCGCTTTGAACCCTATGGTGAAGGAAACGAACCCCTGTTATTCACCGCGAAAAACCTTTCACTGCTCACAGCTGATATCATGGGTAAAACCGAAAAACAGCATCTCAAACTCACATTTGACTGCGGAACCCATAAATGGCCGGCAGTATTCTGGCAGGCGGCCGATCGCTACAAACGCGACTTTGAAGCAGGCGATACAGTTGATGCAGCATTCCAGATCGGACGAAACTCCTGGAATGGCACGATTACACCGCAGATGATCCTGAAAGATGTCAAGAGGAGCGGTACATGATACGGCAGAATATTCTGCTTGTGTCTGTGCTTTGTACAATTGTATCTTTTCCGGCTTGTGCGACAGGTAATCGCGATATCCCCAGATCTGCCGATGTTCTGCTGCCCGCACTGCCTGTTTTTACTGCTGCTGAAGCAGTGCGGCAGGGCGAGGTACTTGCAGCACAGATCGAGCATGGAGGCAGCAAGACGGAATGGACCGTGTCCCTGGTCCGCCCTCCTGACCTTGTTATCACCTCGACCCGCGCAGTACGCGATCCTGAAACAAAGGGACGTTTGGTAAGCCTTATCCCTCTTTCTACAACACTGGAACCGGGTACATACCTGATTCAGGCGCGCGGAATCTCTGTAATGGAGCCGGAAACTGAACTGCCGCTATTAACTACCATGGCAGTTATTGAACAGCGAACATTCCGCAGTGAAACAATACATCTTGACGCCGGCAATACAGCAATCCGGACGGATACCAGTCCCCGGCGCGCAGTACAGGTGGAGCGGTTCAATACAATCCTGCAAACCCGGGCTGATGACGCTCCCTTTTATACAGGTCCCTTTGTCCTGCCCCTTGACAGCACACGAAGGACGTCATTGTTCGGCGACCGGCGAGTCTTCCGCTATTCCAACGGGCGAAGTGACAGCACGGTGCATTGGGGGGTCGATTTCGGGGTTCCTGTCGGTACCCCGGTTCGATCTTCCGGACAGGGCCGTGTTGTCATGGCTGAAAACCGAATCACAACTGGCTGGACCCTGATTATTGAACATCTGAGCGGAGTGTACAGCCTGTACTATCATCTTGATTCAATTGCCGTATCTGAAGGCGACATGATTAAAACTGGTCAGACTGTTGCCCGCAGCGGCAACACAGGTCTTTCCACCGGTCCTCATCTGCACTGGGAATTCAGGGTTAACGGACAGGCTGTGTGTCCTGACTGGTTTACCGCAAGTCCCGATGTTGACGCAATTCTTGTAATTCGATAGAATGGTCTTCCACACTGACGGGTTTAACCGAGGGGAGGTGATTTACTAATATGGCACACATCATTGTTGATGATTCGGAAAACCTCGAAAAAGCTATCAAACGCTTCAAGCGTATGGTCGAGAAAGAGGGTATTATCCGCGAATGGAAAAAGCGGGAATACTTCGAAAAGCCTTCCACCATCCTTAACCGGAAAAACAAGGCTCTCCGCCGCAAGCTGATGAAGAAGACCCGCAAGGGAAAAGATTCCAAAGGATTCTGATCCTGTATAAGGCACCGCCTGAATGACCGGTTGCCTTGTCTTCTCAAAAAAAACCGGCCCCGTGCCGGTTTTTTGCATTTATACCAGCCGGACCAGGCTGTTAGCAGGGTGCTGACAAGCGTCGAGTTTGTCAGCACCCTGCTAGTTACGAGTTGACCTTTTACTGTATCCCATCTATTATGAGGTTCTATGGCGTTCGCAACCAGCCAGCAATTGGCCCGATATTTTGACCTGTATCAGAACATAGATGTTACGTTCTCAAAAGAGGTCATCAAGGCCACAGGATTGGTGCCGGAGCAGGTTTTTATCAAGTCACTCGGCAATCAATGGCCCTGCGTCATCAATTCAACATCCCTTACCGGGGCAAAGATCATAGTTGGTGCAAAAAGCGGTGTCGTAGATAAAATTCAGCAGGGCAACAGCTCTGTAAACCTGCGCTTTTGTTTCCGTGATCAGAGCAAAAACGATGTTTTGACCTTCTTCGTTGCCGGAAAGGTAGCCGGGGCTGCGCCATACGCCGGGTCAAGCGAATTAGTGCTTATCAGCATTGCCTATACCCAGCGCCCCCCGGATGATCTGATAGAGATTCTGGGTGTGCTGCTTGAAGCAAATATCAATTCCGCCAAGCGCCGGGAAGAACGCATAACTGTCACTGCAGAAACGATGCGAAAAATCGGCATCGTTCAAAAAGAAACCCTTCTGTTCGTTCAAGGGGTACCCCGCCGGTGCATCCTCCGTGATGTCTCGTTTTCCGGTTCTAAAGTCATCATGGTAGGGCTGGCCCCCTTCCTTGCCAACAAGGATGTAGTACTCCGTATAGATCTTGATGAACCCCGGACAGCAGTCGGCATTAAAGGACGTATTGTACGCACAGAAGACGTTGAAGGACGCAAGGATCTTGTTGCGGTTGCGATCATGTTCAATGAAAATGAAGTTCCCATGGCATACAAGATGCATATCAATAACTATATCAGCCAGCAAAGCAAGGTGCAGATGACGCAAAACCGCGGAGCACAGCAGCAGGCCGGAAAGGCCTCAGGAAGCGGACAGGCCGAAGCGCAAAAGCCCGATCAAAACGGCCGCACCGGCGCAGTTGCCGCAACAGCTGCTACCGATGTTGCGACAGAGCCCGAAACCCTGGTTGAAGATTTCCCGTCGGTCTGACCGGCATCCCCGAGAGGTTACCCATGTCCCATCCTATGGATTCAGTACTGTTTATATCATTGTCAGATTCAAATGCGGTTGCAGAGAAAGTTCCCGGTTTTGACTCATCAATACCGTTGCCGGTTCAGCTTTCTGCTCCGGCAGCAACCTTTACACCTGCAGACCTTACAATCGAGATGATCCTTGCAGGTATGCTGACTGTGTTTGCCTGGGACAGTGAAAACGATCACCTGGATTACTACCGGTCCTTGCTGCTTGCCCTTAAACCCGATATATGCCGGGAATTAACCGATGCGGCGATTTTGAAAGCCCGAAACGGCGAATGGGAGCTGGCTGAAGAAATTTTTATGGCTCTCTACGGCCTTGAACCCGACAATGCAGTGACAGCGCTGAACCTTGCCCTGCTTCAGGATGAACGGGCCGATGCCCTCAGACAATCCGGCCTGGATGAAGAAGCGGAAGCCCTTGACGGCGAAGCATTCCGCTGGTACCGAATGGCAATGACCGCTGAACCGCCTATGGCCGATGCTTTTTTTAACGCAGGTTTTTTCTACAGCAAGCAGCGAAACTACCGCAAAGCGCGTGAAGCACTTGAAACCTATCTGAGTCTTGAAACAGGCGACTCCGAGCAGATCCGTTTCCGTAAAGAAAAAGCCCGTCAGATTGTTGCCGGAATCAGCGCACGCGACCTGGACGACGACCTTTTTAAGGAAGCCTATGACGCCATTTCTATGGGCAATGAAGAAGCAGCCCTGGAAAAGATCCATCTTTTTCTGGAACATCACCCCTCTGTATGGAATGGATGGTTTTTGCTGGGTTGGGCTTTACGCAGGCTGAACCGATGGGAGGACGCCAGGGCAGCCTTCGTTCAGGCGCTGGAACTTGGAAACAAGGAAGGATCCGAAATCGAATCCGGTTATACAGATATCTGCAACGAGCTGGCTATTTGTTTTATGGAACTGGGTAATCTTGACGAAAGCCGTCGATGGCTGGTTTCTGCACTTGAACGGGAAGGTGAAAACACCAAAATTATCTCGAACCTGGGTATGGTTGCCCTTAAAGCCGGCAACAAGGAAGAGGCAGCCGGATACTTCCGGACAGTGCTGGAAATTGACAGCCGCGATCAATTTGCACGTACAATGCTTGAGCAGATCACCGAATAAGCGATCGGCGGGCAAGCGCATCCACTGATTCGGTACTCAACTGGTCACCGGGCACGATACCTGCGCGCTCAAACCAGCCTGAGGGTACTTCAAGGGCATAACGCACCGAGCGTCCGGAAGACACAATCTGCCTGCTGAGCGGAACAAGTTCGTGAATCTCGCGAATTACACCTTCAGAGTCAATGTACGCAATGGAAAGCGCTGAAGGAGTGTTTTCCATCCAGAAATGCATCCGCCGGTCTGTCCGGTATACAAATACCATACCGGTACCATCGGGTATGCTGCGCCGTTCCATAAAGCCCCTGGCCTGCTGCGCCTCTGTAACAGCTACCTCAACCCGGACAGCAACGCTGCCCCCTGCGGCAGTTTCAATCAGAATATCAAGCGTCTCCATCGACAGAGCCGGGGTACAGGCTGTACCGATCCACAGCACAGCTGCAAGCACTCCGTACCGCAGAATGCGTGAACTAAAAGTCTTCAAGAAATGCCTCCCTGAGCATATCGCTTGCTGCCTGACCGGCAAAGCTGCCAGCCAAAAGGGATTCAAACACTGCAGCATCAAGGTATTTTATTGTCAAGGGGCGTTCCAGGGTAAGAATTACCCGATCATCAGCCCAGCGCGCCTTTGACGGATCCAGGGCATGGGGCTCTCCATATTTTGCAACAAGTGTACTGTACACGGAATAATAATCAATACGACCCGGATCAAGGGTAAAGGTCATGGACCATAATTTCCCCTCATGAAACTGCAGCCAGCTGCGTCTGATAAAGGATGGCCCTGCTGTTTCAATCAAGGTGCGGGGACCTCCCGGTAAAAGAGAAAGATCGCGCTCGCCACGATAGCCGAATAATCCGTCCGAGCGAAGCTCGTCCTGTACTTCTTCCAGATTCATGCCAAGACGAAGGGCCCGATAGCTGTCAGGCAACACCTCGTACCCGTCTTCGGCAGTCAGGGGAAAAAAGGCTGTGAATAGAACAAGGCTGCAAAGAAACAGAAACAGCCACCGTCTGGTATCAAACAACTTCATACCAGCACTATCGGCATTTTTCAGGTGGTTTTCAAGTATTCAATAACAGTAAACGAAACGGGCTACCAGGCAGGACTGTTCAACGCCCGCGATTCAGTCCGGGCCCGTTCAAGATCAAGGAGTTTTTTCCGGTACGCTGCCTGTTTTTCCAGCTCCTGGATGTCGATTGAAGCGATACGGTCATCTACCAGCCTGATGGTCGGGTCGCGCAGAAACTCCGAGGCCAGTGCGCGGGTATTTTCTTTTGGAAGACCGCACATATTCATCAGCTCCGCAATCCCGAAATCAAAGGTATACGACTTGCCGGCTGCGAAACTGATTCGGGATTTTTCCAGCTGAATGACCAGCATGTCATACATACGCCCGACAGGATCGGAAATCAATGTATTGGCCAGCTGTTTATACATCAGCCAGATACGATCCGCGAGAGTGGTAGTCAAACGGGCAATCAACTGCGGTTGTGTAGAAACCATCTGGTTAAAGTTCTGACGGTTTACAGCCAGAACCTGACAGTCGTCAAAGGCGATTGCACTGGCCGAACGGGGTTTATTTTCCAGTAGAGCCATCTCGCCGAACATATCCCCGGTTTTAAGCACAGCAAGCAAAACCTCATTGTTATCCACAATCTTTGTAATTTTAACCTGACCTTTCTGTATGATATACAGCTCGGCACCCGGCTGACATTCGCAAAAGATCATGGATTCCTTGGGGTACACCCGTGCCATCTCTCCCGATTTTGGTTCCAGGCGGCTCGCATCGGCACCCATTGACTTGAGGGCCATAAACCGTTCCCGGGCAAGGGCTGCAAACTGACCGCTTGCTGCGTTTTTCAGATAGTGATAATAGGCATACAGGGCAAGGTTGTATTTCCCCTGCTTGGCATAGTACTCGCCTATGTTAAACAGATGCGAAATGTCGGTTTCAACATTCTTTTTTAATGTAATACGGGTCAGCGCCTCATCCAGGTATCGCATCTTGCGGGTGAAGGAATAGATGATCTTCATGGCGACCGGGGTATTTTTTTCGATAAGTTCCGAAAACTGATCCCGACGGACAGAGATGAGGGTGACATCGGTTATGGCCATAGCGGTTTCAATCTGGCTGTGGCCGCTCATGCTGGACACTACACCGATAAAGTCACCGGGGCCCAGCACGTTTCCACCTTCTTCGGCAACTACCTCGGTATCCTTGGTAATACGAACCTTGCCGCCCTGAATAATAAAAAAGCGGTCCGATTCGGCTTTGCCCTCAACGAGGATGTATGATCCCTTCCTGAAATTTACAAATGCAAGTTGTAACAACTCATACCGCCTTTGAAAACAGTATAAAAGCGTCTGCGTTAAATGTCAAAGGTAGAACGCGGCCATTAAAGCGGTTTCGGATACGGTGCAGCAGAGATGAAAGATTACCTGCACAGACACACCAGTCTTGTGCAGGTACACCTGTCAGAAATCTGTAAATGGAGTCACACCGTCATTACGGCGCATGTACTGCTTTTCGGCAGCAAGAAACAGATTAAATGCTTCCATCATGCGGCTTTCAGCACTCTGAAAATCCCGTAAAAATGCTGCAACAGTCTGACCGTTTGCAAGGCGCTGATTTTGTGCCGTTTCCGGAATATAGGGAACCAGCTCATTAATGCGGAACCAGGTCATCATGCCCAGAACCAGTTGGGGCCGGGC
>CAZXJV010000067.1:0-15903 GCA_964641135.1 uncultured Treponema sp.
AATCAGCAGCTCAGATTTCTGCTTCGTTGAATTTTCTGCTAAAAGGGTGTGCTGGCAAGCATCGATTTTGTCAGCACTGTGTTAATAGAGATCAAAAATAGCTTCGATACCGGAGCGCATTGCAGGGACAAATCCCAGTGTATGAACCCCGACGCTCAGTTCGGGAAGATCGAGCGGAACCACAGCCGCAGGAGCCTGAACGTGAGGTGAAGCCATGCGGGTTGCGGCATTCTGTGAATGAGTAAAGGGTACTATTTCATCTTCTGTGCAGTGGAACAATTTAACCGGAAAGCCTGGAGTCCAGCCGCGCCAGGTGTCGTTCTTTTCAAGGATGGTGCCGAGCCAGTCTGGATCACCGGGATCTGCAAAGGCATCTATGCCCGCGGAATCCAGTAATGCTGCCGGTGTTGCGGGAAAGCCCATTGCTTCAAGTATTTCAATCGTGCTTTTTCTGCCGTTGAACAGGTTTTCAAACGTTTCTGTCCGGTACTCTTCTTTCAGAAGATTAAAGAGTTCATTGTCGTCGGGAGTTTCTATTCTGTTCCAGGATACCAGTGCAAAAGCGTAGTAATGAGGAGCCGGGTAGAAGGCCGTTGAAACAAAGGACTGTCTTCCGACAGTAGAAAGATCATGCGGACCGGCCATTGCAATTGCGGCGGTAGCCGTCCAGGATTCCGGATTTGCATCTTTATACAGCTGTATAGCCCGTGCTGCTGACATGGTTGCATAGCCGCCTTCGGAATATCCGATCAAGAACACCTGTCCGTTCCATTGAAGCCTGCTGCCGAAATCACCGTTTTCCAGTTTTTGTATGGCACTGTCGATTGCCAGACGTACCGATTCGCCCAGGGACTGGTGAATATATGGATGCATACCGGTGTCGGAACCGAAACCGGGATAATCAGGCATTACAACAAGGGCACCTGTGGTTGCAATGTATGCGCCAATTACACCTTCCAGATAATTTTGTATTGAACCACCAGTTTCCGGATTTGATAGAACTGCGAGCAGGGATTGACCGAAACTTGACGGCTCACAGGATCGGTATACCTGTGTTCCATGTTGGTAGGCGATAACCGGAACAGACAAGATACCGCTTGCCGGCCGTGGAGCCAGGGTTAATGCACTGAGCGTACGGTCAGTGCCTCCTTCAGGATCCGGCCATTGATAGTGTATCACACCTTTTTGTACCGGAAGTGTTGTTCCGCTGCTGAGGCTTAATACTGTATCTCCGATTTCAGTTACTACGGCGCCGATGTAACCACCCCAGGCACCGCCCATAGTCGCCAGAGTCGTAAGCTGGCTTGTCAGCTTGGCATGCGTCAGATACGGATCTTCGACGGGGGGAGGGGTTGGGCTTGAACTGTGTCCACAGCCGTAAAAAACAAGGCTGAAGCCAAGCGCGGACAGAAAAATAAAATGTAACAGGTACTTTTTTTTGGTGTTCATGAAATTACCTCTTTCCGGAATACGGTTGCGTTTGTGCTGCGTTCTACACGTAAAAGTATATCGCGGTTATGGAAAAAAAGCTTCATCCAGTCCTTTTTTTTCCAAATCTAATGAGGGAAAGGACCTTCTAACCCGGTTGCGCGTTCTGGTGCCGTGTTTTTGACGCACCCCCTAGAATTTGTCAAGCTTTTTTTATAGAATGATTTTAACGTTTGATAATCGCCTGTCATCAGGCTTGAAGAACGATATCCCCCGCAAGGAGACTACCCGTATGGTTTATTCGACCGAAGTCGAACACATGTGTCCGCTTGCCAAGGCCGCATATCACGGTCCCGCCCCGATTCCCCAGGAGGGAAAATGGGTTCAGGCAAAGGAAGTGAAGGACATTTCCGGTTTTACCCATGGTGTGGGCTGGTGCGCCCCCCAGCAGGGTGCCTGCAAGCTCAGCCTGAACATCAAGGAAGGCATTATCGAAGAAGCCCTGGTTGAGACCATCGGCTGCTCCGGCATGACCCACTCCGCCGCTATGGCCAGCGAAATTTTGATCGGAAAGACCATCATCGAGGCGATGAATACCGATCTGGTGTGCGATGCGATCAACACTGCAATGCGCGAGCTGTTCCTGCAGATCATCTACGGACGCAGCCAGTCTGCCTTTTCCGAGGGCGGTTTGCCGATCGGAGCCGGTCTTGAGGACCTGGGCAAGGGCCTGCGCAGTCAGGTTGGAACCATGTTTGCAACAAAAGCAAAGGGTCCCCGCTATCTTGAGATGGCAGAAGGCTATGTTACCCGTCTGGCTGTCGACAAGGAAGGCGCAATCATCGGATACGAGTTTGTCAGCCTTGGCAAGATGATGGATGCGGTAAAGAAGGGCGTTGACGCCAATGAAGCCCTGGCAAAGGCAAAGGGCACCTACGGCCGTTTTGCAGAAGCTGCCAAATATGTCGATCCGAGACACGAATAAGGAAGGGAGGAAAAAATGGCATTGTTTGAAAGCTACGAGCGCAGAATCAACCAGATTCTTCCCGTTCTGAAAAAATACGGTATCAATTCTGTCGAAGAGGCCAAGAAGGTCTGCGACGACGCCGGAGTGGATGTGGGCGGTCTTGTCGCCAGCATCCAGCCGATCTGTTTTGAAAACGCAAAGTGGTCCTACATTGTGGGTGCTGCTATTGCGATCAAGAAGGGCGATTCAAACCCGGTAAATATCGCAAAAACCCTCGGTGAGGGTATTCAGGCGTTCTGTATTCCCGGTTCTGTTGCTGATGACCGCAAGGTCGGTATCGGGCACGGAAACCTTGCTGCCATGCTGTTGTCCGACGAGACCAAGTGCTTCTGCTTCCTCGCCGGTCATGAGTCTTTCGCCGCTGCTGAAGGCGCCATCGGTATTGCCCGCAGCGCCAACCGTGCCCGCAAGGAACCCCTTCGGGTAATTCTGAACGGACTTGGTAAGGATGCTGCACAGATTATCAGCCGCATCAACGGGTTTACCTATGTGCAGACCCAGTTTGATTACTTCACCGGTGAGCTTAAAACGGTAAAAGAGTGGAAATACTCCGACGGTGAGCGCGCTGCTGTGCGCTGTTACGGTGCTGATGATGTGCGCGAAGGCGTTGCAGTCCTTCATTCTGAAGGTGTTGATGTTTCCATTACCGGTAACTCAACCAATCCCACCCGTTTTCAGCATCCTGTTGCAGGAACCTACAAAAAGGAATGCATCGAACAGGGCAAGAAGTACTTCTCTGTTGCCTCGGGCGGCGGAACCGGACGCACCCTGCATCCGGATAACATGGCTGCGGGACCTGCCAGTTACGGCATGACTGACACCATGGGACGCATGCACTCTGATGCCCAGTTTGCCGGCTCATCTTCTGTACCGGCTCACGTCGAGATGATGGGTCTGATCGGTATGGGTAACAACCCGATGGTTGGTGCTTCTGTTTCTGTAGCAGTTGCTATCAGCGAAGCCTTGAAAAAATAAGCAACTTGGTGCAGCTGAACACATCCTGTGAATGTTCAGTGTGCGATCGCCCGCCGGTTTATTCCGGCGGGCTTTTTTTTTATCGAAAACCTGAATGATCTGTGCTACATTTTCTTTATGCACAAAAAACTCATTGTATTATTTGCAAGTTGGTTGTTTTGTTCCCTGGCAACGCCTGTTGCCGCATATGACTTTTCTCTTCTTACTCCTGACCCCTGGAGTGTTTCCGAATGGACTTGGCGTGACAGTACGGGAGCCTCCGGTGTGATCCCGGGCAGTTATCCTGTGGCCCTTCTAAGAGAGCGGGAAAAGGCTGTATCGGCAGCTCCGGTAAGCCTTGAAACACGTTTCCGCCGTCCTGCCGGCACGACAGGCGGACTTGGCCTTGTCTTTTTCAAGAACAACATGGCCTTCCGGGTGTATGTAAATGATGTGCTGATTGATACAGTGGGCAGAATGCCTCCCGGCTACTTCTTTCAGCCCTATCTTTCCCGCGGCGTGCTGATACATGAGTCTCTTCTGCGAGACGAAAATACCCTCCGGCTGGATGCCTGGAATGATGATGGACTTTACAAGATCCGGCACCTTTCGCTGATGGATGAAAGCAGCTGGCGGCGTGCTATGGCTATATACCAGTTTCTTGATGTACAGCTGCCCCGGTTCGCTTCCATACTGCTCGGCTTTGTAGCTTTGTATTCGCTTTTTTTGTTTGTCAATTACCGTGAAAAAACTGAAAGCCTGTGTTTAAGTCTTGGTTCACTCCTTTTTGCCCTGTACCTGCTCAATGTTACAATAGCCGATTCACCGGTCCCTTACCTGCAGATGAAGGCCTTCTTGTACTGTTGTTTTCCTCTTTCCATGATTTTTATATTCAGGTTTTTCCGTACCTTTTTCCGTATGAAGACAGGTACTCTTGCCATCCGGGTGATTACCGGTATTGGTGTTCTCTTTGCGCTGGGATACTGGGTACAGCCGACAACCGGCTCGCTTGATTCCTGGCATTCACTGATGCTGCTGTATCCGGTAGCAGCTGTTGTATATGGCTGTGTTGGAGCGGTGCGCTGTCTTCGTTCCGGATCCCGTGATACACTTCCGACTCTGGCCGGATTGACTGTCGCAGTACTCTTTTCCGCCTACGATATCTATTATTTTATCGGAGATTTAACCCCGTTCATCCTTCTGCAGGGGATTGGGTTTATGAGCCTGATTCTGGGAACCTTTTACAGTTTTTCTCTTCAGATTGCCCGAACAAACCGTCAGTGTGCCCTGTTTTCGCAGGATCTTCAGACAAACAAGCAGCACAGGGATGCACTGTTCGAACGCATACGCCAGGACTCAATCAAGTCAGAATCGGCCAGCTCGCTTTTAAACAGCAGTATTGAACGCGTTGGTGCCCTTGTTGCTCAGTATCTTGCAAGTACCGAGCGCATCAATGCAGACCTTGAGATACAGAACCGGCAGGTTGAAGCCAATTCCGGCAACGTCGCAACCATTTTCGCTGCTTTGCAGGAAACGTCCGGGATGGTTGAACAGCATGGCTTGCTGGTTGAAAAAGCTGTCAGCAATATACAGGATCTGACTGCCGGAATCCATCAGACAGACAGGCTCGTCCGGGTATCCGGAGAAACAATCCGCACTCTTACCGGGACCTGTCTGGCTGCCGACAAGGATGTGGCCGACTCCGGACGTTTTGTGGATGAGCTTGCCAGCTACTCCCGCAATATCAACGAGATTGTCAGTGCAATCGGTGATCTTGCCGAGCAGACAAATATCCTTTCGATAAACGCGGCAATTGAAGCAGCCCGTTCCGGGCAGACGGGAAAGGGGTTTGCGGTCGTAGCACAGGAGATCCGGAGCCTTGCTTCCCGGTCCGGAGAAAGTGCCTCAAAGATCAGGGAAATTCTGGGAACGATGGTCGAGATGATCCGCAATATCCAGAATCAGGAGACCCGGGTATCTGCCCGATTGAAGGAAATTGTTCAGGAAAATAACCGTATCGAAGCCTCCATCGCCGAGATTGTAGGTGTGCTTAAGCAGCAGCTGGAACGCAACAGTGAAATCAGCGCAGTTATGAACAACCTCGTTGCTACGGTCGGACGGATTTCCGCCCAGGCGCAAAGCCAGCGTTTGTCCGGAGAGGAATTGCGTGCCTCGCTTGAGGTTCTGGAAAACGCAACGCAATCACTTGTAAGCGCCTCTGCTGACCAGCGATCCTGCAACTCGGAATTAACCGGCAGTCTGGATCAGCTTCGCCGTGTTTCGGAAGAGAATCTTGATGTGGTCACGGACCTCAAACATCTGATAGAATAGCACCCGGAGGAACCGACAATGCTTAAACATATTGTGATGTGGAAATTCAAGGATGAGGCCGAAGGCCGCAGCAAGGCTGAAAATTGTGTGCTGGTCAAGAAGCAGCTGGAAGCACTGCCGGCTCTGATTCCGGTGATCCGCTCTTTGGAGGTTGGAATCAACGCTGTACCGGCTGCGATGGCCTGGGATATGGTGCTGGTAACTGAATTTGCCTCAAAGGACGATCTTGACCTGTATGCAATGCATCCGGAACATGTCAAGGTCAGCGAATATGTAGGAAAGGTCCGCACCGACCGAGCAGTTGTTGATTATGAGACTGCACTTCAATGATACCGACAGAACGCCATGTAAACTGGTTTGCCCTTGAAAAGGCCTGTGAAAAAAAGCATTGCCCGGTCTGTACGATAGTTGGTGACCGGGCAACACGATATATAGACAACATGCTGTTCGAGCATGTATCCGACCGGGGTTTCAGGGCAAAGTACCGGGCTTCAGGCGGATTCTGTGCGTCTCATGCCCGGAATCTTGAATCCTGGCGGGACGGCCTTGCGGTGGCTATTCTGGGTGAAGATATACTTTCGGTTGTTGCACCCGAACTGCGCCGGGGAAAAACTCCCCGTTTCAAGGGTCAGTGTCCGGCCTGTTCCGAACGGGACCGGATTGAAAGCGAGTTTCTTGGATATATTGCAGAGCAGCATGAACAGGTGTTTATTGATTTTTTCTGCGCATCAGGCGGGCTCTGTATTCCTCATTACTCCCGCATGGTGTCCTCTGTCAAAAAACTGCCTGCCTGGTTGAAGGACTTCCATAACAGGAGATTTCAGCAGCTTCAGGAACGAACCCGGCAGTTTATCGAGTGTTCGGCATGGGGACGGCAGGATGATTACGCTGCCCTGAGTCCGCAAGACAAGATTGTCTGGAAGGAACTTGCCCGCACTTTGCGCGGCAGTGTTGATGTTTGATTGTTTACATAACACCTGAAAACAGGGTACGATGGGTTTGCATACGCAGCCGGATGCGGTACTGCGCTTCCGCAGCCGGTATATGAAATCTTGTGAGGTATTCGATGAAACGATCACTGTTCTCTGTTGTGGCTGTTATTGCAGTTATGGGCCTTGTGCTTTCCTGTACCGGCAAAGATTCCGGTCAGGACAAGTCTTTACAGACAATACTGGACCGCGGTGTTCTGGTAATGGGTCTGGATGATTCATTCCCGCCGATGGGTTTCCGCAATGAAAATAATGAAATTGTAGGCTACGATGTTGATCTTGCAAAAGAGGTTGCCTCCCGCATGGGTGTAGAGCTCCGTCTTCAGCCCATAGACTGGAATGCAAAAGAGCAGGAACTGAATACCGGCAAGATTGATTGTATCTGGAACGGATTTACCATTACTCCTGCACGTGCCGAGATGATTTCTTTTACAAAACCGTACCTGAAAAACGCCCAGGTTGTGGTTGTAAAGGATGGATCCTCCTTTAATTCACTTGCCGATCTTGCCGGCCGCCGTGTTGGCCTGCAGGCAGGTTCATCAGCGGCTGAGGCCCTGGAAGGAGCCACTGAATTCCGCGCAAGCATTCGTTCTGTGGTTGAATTCCGCGAGAACCTGACAGCGCTTATGGATCTTGAAATCGGTGGTGTAGATGCGGTCATAATGGACCTTATGGTTGCAAATGACAACATCAACCGCTCCGGAAAGCCTTATCGGATTCTGTCCGAGACTCTTTCCCCCGAGGACTACGGAATCGGTTTCCGCAAAAAAGATCTGGCCCTTACAAACAAGGTCCAGGAAATCCTTGAAGAAATGGCCGCCGATGGAACACTTGCCCGTATCACCATTTCCTGGTTCGGCGCGGATATCTCTGTAGTAGGCAGGTAAGACTGCGAACAGGGCGCTGACAGATCCGGCGTGCGTCAGCACCCTGACAGCATCTTTCGCACGAATGAATAGCGTTCAGTACGGGTGAGCGGAGGGAACACAGATTGTTGATGATAATGCTCAAGGGAACTCTTGTGTCCCTGCAGGTTTTTGGCTTGACGCTCTTATTTGCCATACCGCTCGCCCTGCCGATTGCCCTGGGACGAATGTCGAGAAATCCCGTGTTGCGTGCCCTGGTTCACGGGTATCTGCTGGTAATGCGGGGTACACCCCTGATCTTGCAGCTTATTTTTGTGTATTTTGCGCCAGCCTACCTTTTTCGTGTTTCTTATGACCGGTTTACAGCTGTTATTATTGCTTTTACAATAAACTACGCCGCATACTTTGCAGAGATCTACCGTGGCGGTATCGAATCTATCCCTCGCGGCCAGTATGAGGCGGCAAAGGTTCTGGGTTTTACCCGTGTTCAGACCTTTTTTCGAATAGTATTACCGCAGCTTGTCAAGCGGATTCTGCCCTCGATGGGTAATGAAGTAATAACACTGGTTAAAGATACGGCCCTTGCCCAGACAATCGGTGTTGCAGAATTGTTTCGTGCGGCACAGAATGCTTCGGCCCGCGAATTCTCAACCATGCCGATTTTTATTGCCGGTGTGTTTTATTTTGTAATGAACTGGATGGTTTCAAGCGGTTTCCTGTTCGCTGAAAAAAAACTTTCTTATTACCGCTGATATGGAAATACTCAAGATAAGCAATATACATAAACAATTCGGGCCTCTGGAAGTTCTGCGTGGAATCAGCCTCAGTGTAAGCAAAGGCGAGGTTCTGGCTGTTATTGGACCGTCAGGATCTGGTAAGTCGACTCTTTTACGGTGTGCTACACATCTTGAGGAAGTATCCGCCGGCAGTATATCAGTCTGCAGCCGCTATATGGTTAAGGATGGAAATTATGCAGCCCCATCAGAATTGCGCGAGATTTGTTTGAATATAGGACTGGTGTTTCAGAATTTTAATCTGTTTCCGCATCTGTCTGTACTTGAAAATGTAAATGAGGCGCAACTGCGGGTTCTTCGCCGCAGTAAATCCGGGGCTACAGAGCGTTCGATGCAGCTTCTGGAGCGTATAGGACTGGCTGACAAGGCACGTTCCTATCCGTTTGAATTATCAGGAGGGCAACAGCAGCGGGTATCCATTGCCCGGGCACTTGCACTGGACCCCCAGATTTTATTTTTTGATGAACCTACAAGCGCTCTTGATCCCGAGCTGACCGGTGAAATCCTGAAAGTTATTCGTTCTTTGGCTGATGGCAGCATGACCATGGTCATTGTTACCCACGAAATGGCCTTCGCCCGCGATGTAGCTGACAGGATTATCTTTATGGACGGCGGCGTGATTGTGGAAGAAGGCCCGGCGAAGCAATTGATTGATTCACCCCGGGAGGAACGAACACGGACATTCCTGCGGGGATTTAAGTAACAGCCTGGCAGCACAGAGGTTGCACTCTCGATGCCTGTCGGGACCCTGTCAGCCGGGCAGGTTCGGTTCTTTTATAAAGGCCGCAGCATCCTCTTCGGGTAGCGGTTTGCTGTAAAAATATCCCTGTATCTTGTCGCAACCCTGTGCATGCAGGTAGTCTACCTGACTTCTTTTTTCTACGCCCTCTGCAACAATAATAAGTCCCAGTTTTTTGCCGATCCGTACGATATCACCGGTAATTGCATGATCCTCACCATCACCTCCAATTGCATCAACAAAAACCTTGTCAATTTTCAAAACGGAAATAGGCAGCCTGTTCAGATAGCTCAAGGAGGAGTACCCCTGGCCAAAATCATCCAGGGCAACACCCACGCCAAGGGCGCGTAAATAATTGAGTTTGCCGCTTACAGCGTCAAACGATTCCATCATGACTGATTCTGTTATTTCTATCTCCAGATTTTCTGGCGGTACCGAGGTCTTTTTAAGAATACCCAGAACTACCGGAACAAAATCATCCTGCATGAGCTGAATAGCCGAAATATTGACAGCCATAATCAGATCACGATTTCCTTTTTTTCTGAGCTCGGCCAGAAATATACACGCATGCTCGAGCACCCAGCATCCGATTGGAATGATCTGCCGGGTTTCTTCGGCAACAGGTATGAAGTCGGCCGGACTGACAAAACCGAGAACCGGGTTTTTCCAGCGAAGCAGGGCTTCAAAACTGACAACTGTTCCGTTTGTAATGTCTATTTGCGGCTGGTACATGAGGGTGAACTCTGTATTTCCCAGGGCTGAATGAAGCTGTTCCCCTATCCGCATCCGTCGATGGATGGGATCCATCATTACCTGATCAAACATACTGGAACGGTTGCGGCCACGCCGTTTGGATTCAAACATGGCGATATCGGCACATTGCAGCAATTCATCAGTATTCTGACCGTGTTCCGGGTACAGGGCAACCCCGATACTCAGTGATGTGTGCAGATCGAGTGAGTCTGTATGCAGCGGTTTGGTGAATGCTTCAAGAATGAGGGCTGTTTTAGCCCGCAGTTCATCCGGACGATCATAGCCAACCATGGCAACAAATTCATCAGCACCAAGGTGGGACAGTTCGTCCTGAGGCGGCAAAACCGCACGTATGCGTTTTGCTGTTTCACGGATCAGGCTGTCTCCCGTTTGATGGCCAAGAGAATCGTTTACAAATTTGATGTGATCCATGTCTATATACAGTAACGCTTTTCCTGCTCTCTCCGGATCCTGCACAAAGGCCGGTAAATGCTCGTACAGGTAACGCCGGTTGGATAAACCCGTTAAATGGTCATAGTATACCAGTGTTTTAAGTTCTTCCTGTTTTTCCAGAAGGGTCTGACGGGTATCGCTGAGGCGTGTTAATGCAGGTCCTATAAGGGAATAGATAAACAGAGCGCTTAATACTACAAAAATAAAACCCTTGAGGATGTTTACCTGCGTAAGAAGCTGCGGAGAACGGAATATCGAGGACGCCAGGTGATCGGACAGGAAAATCCAGGCAAAGCCGAAGAGTATATAGTACCCCGAAATCCGTACTGCCTCCAACCATACCGGGCGATGATCGTTGAGAAGTATAAAATCGCTTTTGTGCTTTTTACTGAACAGCATACCCGATTCAGTATACTCCGGTTTTATTGTAAAGACACGAAAAAAAGACGGTTTTGTTCTATTGACCGGAAGACGTTTTTTGTTTATAAAGTATGTTCGATTACCCTTATGAAATTATGGGCGAAAGTTCCCAGGAGGATAGTGTGAGCGTAAAGATTCGTTTGAAGAAATTTGGAAGCAAAAAGCGGCCCTATTACCGCATTGTAGTGCAGGATTCCCGTGAACCCCGCGATGGTCGTACCATCGACGAACTGGGTATCTATCACCCTGTAGAGGCAGAGGAGCGGCAGATTGCTTTCGACGCCGACAAGGTGCGAAAATGGCTTGACTGCGGCGCCCAGCCGACCGACACCGTGCGCGGACTGCTTAACAAGAAGCAGTTCACCCTGTAAGCAGGGGAAGAGAGGCACCGATCGTGGAAAAGGATTTGGTTGAATACATCGCTAAATCGCTCGTCGACGACCCCGGTGCGGTAACGGTGAATGAGGTTGAGGGCGAAAAAGCCATCATACTCGAACTCCGTGTCGCGCCGGCCGATATCGGTAAGGTCATCGGCAAATACGGTCGCATCGCCAAGGCCATGCGTACCGTATTAAGCGCTTCTTCCGGAAAGTCAGGCAAGCGGGTTACACTCGAAATCCTGGATTGATGGATCTTATAGTAACAGGAATTGTCCGTACCTCCCACGGGGTGGACGGACGCGTCAAGATAGAAAGCACTTCGGGTGAATTCGAACATTTTTTTGACCTTGACGAGGTAGTATTACGCAGTAATGGTGTTGAACGAACCTTCAATATTGAAAATATAGAGGCAGTTCATTCCGGTTTGCTGGTAAAATTCCGGGGCATTGACAGTCCCGAGGAGGCAAAAAAACTTGCCGGCTCGGAAATTGTTGTACCTCGCGACATGGCCTGCCCCCTGCACAGGGGAGAGTTCTATGTCAGTGATCTTTGTACATGTGTTCTTGTATACAAGGGTTCTCCTGTCGGCAGGATCACCAGTGTAATGGAAGGCGGCGCCCATGACCTTCTCGAGGTCCAGGTCGCCGAGGGCTCAGGTCCGGATTCGTCCGGAAACCGCACGGTATTGGTACCGTTCCGCGACGAATTTGTCGGCGCGGTGGATATCAAAAAACGTACCGTGGAGCTGATGCACCGCTGGATTTTGGAATGAAATTCCATGTGCTGACCTTGTTTCCCGAAATACCAAAGGCTTTTTTCGAAACGTCGATTATGGCCAAAGCGGTAAACCGGGGGATTATTGCCTACAATCTGGTGAACATACGGGACTTTGCCTGTGACAGGCACAAGACCTGTGATGACAAAACCTACGGCGGGGGAGCGGGGCTGGTTATGCTCCCTGAACCTCTTTCCCTGGCGCTTGAATCGGTTGATTCCGATACCAAGCGTGTTATTTACGTTACGCCTTCCGGCCGCCCGCTTACACAAGCATTGGCTGCCGAACTGGCGCGTGAACAGGAGCTGGTTTTCGTGTGTGGACGGTACGAAGGTATCGATCAGCGCATAATTGACCGGTATGTTGATGACGAGATTTCTATCGGTGACTATGTGATGTCATCGGGAGAACTCGCAGCAACTGTGATTATCGATACTGTGTATCGATTGATCGAAGGGGTTATTTCCAGCGAGTCTCTGGAAGAAGAAAGTTTTTCTGACGGTCTTCTGGAGTATCCGCAGTATACAGTACCTGAACTATTCCGGGACGTAAGGGTTCCGGAGGTGCTTCTTTCGGGGCATCATAAAAATATACGGCTGTGGCGTTTGCGGAAACGTATCGAGAAAACGCGTACAGTCCGGCCCGAACTGCTTGAAAAGGCACGGGCTTCCGCTTCCTGGAGCAAGGAAGCGGAAAAGATTCTTAAGGAGATCGAAAATGGGAATGGATCTGATCCACAAGATTGAAGAAGGACAAAAACACGACAACGTCCCCTCGTTCAAGGTTGGAGACACCGTAAAGGTGCATTTCAAGATTGTTGAAGGCAAAAACGAGCGCATCCAGGTGTATGAAGGCCTGGTAATCTGCTTCAAGAACTCAGGTATCGGAAAAACCTTTACCGTACGCAAAAACTCCTATGGTGTTGGTGTTGAGCGTGTGTTCCCCCTGTATTCTCCCCGTATTGCAGATGTAGAGATGGTTCGTCCCGGAAAGGTACGCCGCGCAAAGCTGTACTATATCCGCGAAAAGATTGGTAAGGCTGCAAAAATCAAAACCCTTATCCATAAAAAATCCGACATTAAGGGATAAATCAACAGCCTGATGATTAAGGCAGGAGAGTTTTTATCCTCAGCGACATTTCTGTCACAAAAGCTGTCCGGCATATATGACCGGACAGCTTTTTTTGTTATACTTTCCTGTATGTTACCAGTCGGTCATTCGCTTGCCATTCAATTGACCGGCCGCCACCCGCATACAGCTCTCGGGGACGGCCAGACGGTTCGCATTGAGGTACTCGGTAAAGGAATCGGCGGTCTTCAACTCCTGCGCATTGCAGGCCGTATATATACCGCTCAGGGCGATGCCCGTCTTGTTGAAGGACGGGTTCTCGACGGCAGGGTTTACGCAGGTACGGGATATGTACGCCTTGAACTGGCCCCGTCTCCTTCAATAAAAGGCGAACACATATCCTCAAGGACACAAAACACTTTTACGGCTGAACTGTTATCCTGGAGCACTGAACTTGCGGCTCTTACCCGCCGTGAACTGACGCCTGAACGTCTTGCGCGCTGGCGATCGCTTGCCCTGCGCTCAGGCGAGCGTTTCCGTTCAGCCCTGATTGCGGACTGTATCCGTGAAGACCATGAACTTGAGGATGATTCACCCCATCTGTATCGTCTGATCGATTGTATTGATCCGCGTCCCGATGAACAGCGAGCGGATTCCGATTCAAACTGGCTTGCCCTTTTTAATCACCGTAGATCCGGCGGTCTTCAGTGGCTGGTCTTTCCCTTCAGCAACCAGGCAGCGCAGGGCAGCTGCCGCGGTTCGGTGCTTATTCTTGTAGATCCGGCTGCACCGGTACCAAAAAAGACCTTTATTTTTGCTCATGTTCAGAATGTACAATGGTTTTTCAGTTTGGATAATGATATAGTTGAATATGATACATCACCACAGGCTTCACTGAATCAGAAAACGATCCTGCATGAGGCCCTGTGCCGCCATCTGGAATCTTCCGGCCTGGATTTGCTATGCCGGCAAAAAACCGGCGGTATCCGGTCTGTGGATCTGGAGGCATGATGAAGCCAAAAACAGCTGTGGCTCTGTCAAGGATTCCCGGTGTTGATGCCCCGATTATTGTGGCGAAGGGCCACGGTGAACTTGCCCGCCACATCCTGTCTTTGGCCCGTGAGGCCGGTGTGCCTGTTCGGGAAGACGCTGTCCTGACCGGACTTCTGGATGAACAGGACGTAGGCAGCTGTATACCCGAGCAAACCTATCGGGCGGTCGCAGCACTGTTGGCTTTTTTATATAACAGTACAGATACAAATTGGTTTAGTGCATAAAAAGAGGTGTGAAGATGCTAAAAAAGATTCCACGATCAGAACTCCATGAGGGCGTACGATTTTCAGCACCGGTTTTTTTCGATGACGGAGAAAACATGCTGGTCTGCAAGGGCGCCCCGATAAAACAACGCGAGCTTAAGGCCCTGGATTCCTGGAATATTACCTATGTCCTTACGGCAGGGCGTCCTCTTTCGGCACATGAGGATATCAAGGACAGTCCTGTTGATGACCTTGAAGAACTGGACGATATGGAAGAAATCGAAGACATCGACGAGGTTGATGATCTTGAGGATGAGCTGCCCCGATCGGGGCGTACTGCAGGAACAGATTTCGGCTTTACTCCCGAGCAAATATTAAAACTGCCCGAGGTAATTGACAGCAATACACAATATCAATCATATCTTACGGTTATTCGGGAACTGAATACCCTTTTTGACACGGTAAGGACCGGCCAGGTTATCGAAGGCCGTGCGATCGACCGCATAGTGCAGGATCTGATAAACCTGATAGATTCCGATCGCGCCGGAATGGTCGGGTTTATACTCGGTGGTGATGTAGAGGATATGGACGTTGCCAAAAGTGCGGTAAACACGGCCATCCTGGCTGTATTGATTTGCGAACACATGATGATGCCCCGTCATCGTCTGGTTCAGATTGCCACCGGAGCAGTACTGCATGATATCGGTATGCTTAAAGTGCCCCAGCCCATTATAGACAAGGAAGGCAAGCTCGATGACACCGAACTGCAGGCTATGCGGGCGCATACCTCCTACGGCTACAAAACGATTGTAAAAGAGATGATGTATGCCGACGAGGTAGGCAAGGCAGCCGTACAGCATCATGAACGCTGGGACGGGGAGGGGTATCCTTCCCGGCTTTCCGGTGCTGCAATTGACGTAGGTGCCCGTATTATTTCGGTCGCAGATGCCTTTGAGGCCATGGTTTCACCCAAAAGCTACCGGAATGCCCTTGTAGGCTACGATGCGATGAAAAACCTGCTTTCGGATAATGCGCGCCGATTTGATCCGGACATTATCAAGGCAATGATACAGAGCTTCGGTATTTATCCAATCGGGTCAATTGTGCTTATGAACAACTCGGTTATAGCCCGCGTGATAGAGGCTAATCCGGAAGCCCCCTTGCGTCCGCGCATCCGTATTCTTATAGATGAATTTGCAAAGGCCTTTCCGGCAAACACCGGTGAGGTTATAGACCTTCAGGATAACCGCAGTCTGTTTATCACCAGGGCCATTAATTCCAGGGAATACCGCAACCGTGTATGACAAGTGATCTGGGACGGCGGGGTGAGGACTTTGTTGCATCCTGGCTTTCACAGGCCGGCTGGACAATACGAGAGAGGAACTGGCGGACCAGGCGGGGAGAAATCGACCTGATAGCCAGTTCTCCGGAAGGTTCTCTTGTTTTTATAGAGATAAAAACCTGGCCTCATGGATCCATCGATGATCTTGAACGGGTAATAGATTTCGCCAAACGAAAAAGAATGATCGAAACGGCTAAATGTTTTCTCGCCACACATCGACAATATAGTGGAATGTATATCCGCTTTGATGTTATTCTGGTACAATCAGTACCGGAAGCAGCACAACCGCGGGTGTATCATATCACTGATGCCTTCGCGGAGTGTGAAT
>CAZXJV010000068.1:0-15321 GCA_964641135.1 uncultured Treponema sp.
GACTTCGTTTCGGCTGATGGCCGTATAAGTGAGCAGCAGGGCCGTTTTGTGATGATTCGGCGTATCGGCATGACAGCGCCGCCGGCCGAGACGATGCTCGGACGTTACGGCCGTCCTCCTGCCGGAGGTATGCAGGGAGGAATGCGGTCCTTTACTGATAGACAAACGGGGATGATGTCCGGGCATGGAGGAATGCCGCGCAGGGTTCCCGAGATGATGATGTCCCGGCCCTTCGTTTATCTGGATGTTGATCTGACTCCGCTTGTACGTGAAGGACAGATGGTTACGCTCGCCGCTGCCGTGTTGCTTGCGCTGTTCGGGATCGGCGGTATCATCCTGCTGCGTTTGCTTGCACTTCTTGAAGAATACAGGAAACGCGAGATGGAGTCGGCCCATCTTGTCCAGCTTGGCAGTGCAGCCCGCACACTGGCTCACGAAATTAAAAATCCGTTGGGGGTTATCACCATCCAGTGTGCAACCCTGCGCAGGCTTTGCCCTGAGGACGTACGGGACGGCCTGGCGGTTATTGAAAATGAAACTCAGCGTCTTGCAACACTTGCCGACCGGGTACGTGATTACTTAAATGCTCCGGCAGAACCAACTCACCCGGTTTCAGCTGCCTGGTGTGCCGAATTGATTGTCTCCCGGTATGCCGGCCTGGTTCAGTCAGAATCAACACTGAAGCCTGAGATACCGATAATGATCGATCCGGACCGCTTTCTTCAGTTAATCGACAATCTGATCTCAAACGCACGCGATGCCTGTGCAGGTATGCCTGCTCCCGAAATCCGTTTTTCTGCTTCCTCTGACAGGGATATGGTTATGTTTACTGTTTCCGATAACGGCGAAGGCGTACCGGCAGTTATTCGGGAGCGTCTGTTCGAACCTTTTGCAACGACTAAAACACAGGGCACCGGAATAGGTCTTGCACTTGCACGCCGTATAGCCGAGGCTGCCGGAGGCTTCCTGCTTTGGTGCGATAATCCAGGCGGGGGCAGCATCTTCACCCTGTCATTACCGGTCTATAAAGGAACCACTTCATGACAGAAAAAAACATCCTTATTGTCGATGATGAACCGGCGTTGCGGTCTTCCTTGTCCCAGTACCTTGCTCTGGACGGGATGAAGTGTACCGGCGCGTCTGACGGGGCAGAAGCACTCGATCTTCTTTCATCGCGGATTTTTGATGCGATGATACTGGACATTCGTATGCCGGAGATGAGCGGACTTGAGGTGTTGCGGAGGATGGCACAGGGTGGGCCGTTGCTTCCTGTCATTGTCATCAGTGCCCATGGTGGAATTGAAGACGCCATCGAGGCTATGCGTCTTGGTGCATCGGATTATCTGGTTAAACCATTTGATCCCGCTGAACTGGTACTTCGCATTGAACGGAGTACAGAGTCTGCACGATTACTCCGCCGGGTTGAAGCCGGTATGCGTCCAACAAAAGACTCTCTCCTTGGAGAGGATCCTGCCATGAAAGACGTGCGCCGCCTGATTGACCGTGCCGCTCCGACAGCGTCCACAATTCTGATCACCGGCGAGAGCGGGACCGGCAAGGAGGTTGTTGCACGGGAAATTCACCGCCTAAGCGGAAGGCAGGATGCTCCGTTCGTGCCTGTGAATGTCGGAGCGCTTCCTGAAACGCTGCTTGAAAGCGAATTGTTCGGATATGAAAAGGGGGCGTTCACCGGTGCCTTTGCGAGGAAGGCCGGTCTTTTTGAGCTTGCAGCCGGCGGATCTCTTTTCCTTGATGAGATTGGTGAGATGCCTCCTTCCATGCAGGTGAAGCTTCTACGTGTTTTACAGGAACGGGCGGTGCAAAGGGTAGGCGGGGGGATGCCCATACCGGTGGATGTACGGATTATTGCTGCCACAAACCGTGACCTTGAAGAGGCTGTCCGGACTGGCGCCTTTCGGGAAGATCTGTATTACCGGCTCAATGTTATCCATCTGCGGGTTCCTCCTTTGCGTGATCGCCCTGCTGATATTGCGGTTCTGGCTGGACGGTTTGCAGCCCGTTTTGCTGCCGAGACCGGTCGCCCGGTACAGGGTATATCCCCCGAAGCGCTGCAGATGCTTGGCAGCTATTCATTTCCCGGTAATGTCCGCGAACTGGAGAATGCCGTGGAGCGTGCCGTTATACTATCAGAATCCGCGGTGCTTCGTCCGGACGACTTTATGCTGGGGCGGCAGGGTGTTGTTGACTCATCTGTGAAATCGTTCGCAATTGCTGATTACTCAACGCAGTCATCCAGCGATGAACAGTCATTAGAGTTCTTGTTGAGGCATGACGAGTTTCCGACTCTTCGCGAGTTGGAGCAGCGTGTGATCCTGCGGTCCCTGGAGCATAATAACGGGCACCGGGAGCGAACCGCGGAGGAGCTGGGTATCAGCAGACGAACACTGCTTAACAAAATACGGGAATACGGTCTTTCCCTTTGATGATTTTTCGTGCTTTTTTTCCCGGGTAGATTTACAATTACAGCATGAACAACAAGATGCTGTACGGGAACCGTATCCCCGATGCCATTGTGCGCAAGGCTGATAAGCGTTTCAGACACTATGCAAAGAAGTTTGATTTTGATCCTGCCTGCCATCCTGCGCTGGGCTGTATCGGAGAAGGCTTCGGATATGATGATTTCGGAATCATGACGGTACGTGACCGTGCACAGTGTGAGCAGGAACTTGCAGATTTTGACCGCGAACGCGGGATTATGCTGGGGACTATACGCATGGGCTTTGGCCACTCCCGGATGGCAATAGCACTTGCTTCCGCCGCCCATTCAATGGGCTTGATTCCCTACTGGATGGATCTGATGTCCTTTCCGGATACGGCTTCCAGCAAGACAATCAAGCATCTGGAGGACCTGTATAATCTTGGGTCCCGTATCTCGCAGCGTTCAAAACTTTTTAACAAATATATATGGGAGTATGTCACTGACGACGCTGCCCGCAAGCTTTCGTTTTCGGTAGAGGAGCGTTCGCTTGCCCGGATACATGTGCCCCTCTATCATGATATCCCGCACGATATGCCGTTCTTTTCGACGCATCCCTGGACCGGTCATGCTGCAGTTGAAGCCGGAATGGAAAATGTAATAACAATCATTCCGGATAACTTTCCCCTTGCTTTTCATGTTGTGGAAGGCAGTACTCATGTTGTTCAGTCTCCCTCGGCGTATATGGGGTACCGCACCTTTCATTCCATGGGGACCGGATTGCGCCTGGAGCATACGATGCCCGGTTCGGCAATCGAGATGGTCGGGCACTATATTGACCATGAGATTGTTGCTGGTATTGAAGAAGACTGTGCAGCCCGTATTGAACGTTTGCGCAGCGGAAAAACACGCCGCTTCCTTTTGACCATGGGCGGTGCCGGTGCACAGGTCCTCCGCTTTGCAGATATTGCACGTAAACTCAAAGAAGCTATTACCGATAAAAAGGTCTCGCTTTTTATAAATATGGGCGATCACAAGGGGCGCTGGGCTGACCTTGAGGCATTGTTGCTGGCTGACGGAATCAGCTGGACCATGCATTCGGACTGGGCGGAAACCCGCGCCTTTATATCAGAGGCCGCACAGGGTGATGTAAGCGGTGTTCATGTGTTTTTACATGATATCTTTTATTGCGCAGTGTATGCAACAAACCTGCTCATGCGAATTTCCGACGTAATGATAACCAAACCAAGCGAGCTGTCCTTTTATCCGGTTCCAAAGCTTTTCATTCAGCGGGTAGGTCGGCATGAGGCCTGGGGGGCTATCCGCGGGGCCGAGATTGGGGACGGCACCATCGAAACCGCTTCTGTGACCGGTTTGCACCGGATACTGAAACTGCTGATTGAAGATGCTGATCTGCTTGAGCTGTACTGCAAACAGATTCTTCAGAACAAACGAAACGGTGTTTACGACGGGGCTTATAATGCCATTAAACTTGCATTGAAGCGTAAAAAAAAAGGTTTGACAGAATTCTGCCGGCAGGCTGCTGACATGCATCGAGTTTGTCAGCATCCTGCTAGGGTACCGTGATTATCGATGCAACCCGGCCGTCGCGGGTGTATACCCTGTTGTGGTTAGTCAGATCCGGTACCTGACTGGAGCCTTCGAAAAACGCGTACTGCCACGTGCCGCGCGGCAAAGCCATGGTGAGTTCGTAGCGTCCTTGAGCGACCTCAATCATCTCATACATGAAGGGGTCCCAATTATTGAAATTGCCGGCAAGGCGGATGATTCTGCCGCTGGCGCCTTCGTAACGGAAGGTTACCGGCCCCGAGGTTGTATCTGTTTCAAAGGTTTTCCAGTATTCAACGTTCAGAACCGAAAGATTCATTCCCGAACGGTAGTCGTAGACTGTTGAGGGATTGAGCGGGTCGACCGTCCACAGACCATCGATTACCATGCGGTAGCGAATCTCCGTCATTCCTTGGGGAACTTCCCCAATCCAGAATAAAACCTGTTCCCGCAGGGTTCCGCTTTCATCACGCTGTGGCTGGCCTGAAAGGTCGCGCCGCACCAATCGTTGAAATGAATGGATTTTTCTGTAGTCTTCGTGTTCAAATGCGATTCCCACATGGCGGGCAGTACCCGGGGCGGTAAAGACCATGATGCGATTATTGACGCTCGGCGGTACCGGGCGTGTAATGGCGGTTGCCAGTGCATGGTAGGCTATTGGCTCGACAGCCGGAGCAACGGCAAGGAGCGAGATACCGAATGCGAGCAGGGGTAACAGTCGTTTCATAATCTTCTTTACAATTGTCGGAAAATCCTTCAGAATCTTTAGAAACCTTCGCCGGAACCGTTTTTTGCCATTCTTTCGGCAATAAACGCAGAAACAGGCTGCTGACAGACATACAGTTTATCAGATCACTGTTAAGACGGCCTGTTTTTTCTCCGAACATATACGCAGGAAAGAAGATGCCGGGAATCAAGGAACTGACAGCATTCAGAAACGAACTCGCCAAACTTGGAAATGAACCGGCTATTACGGAGGAACGGGGTGAGGTCTATGATCCGCTTCCGATGCCCACCGAGGTAAGCCTGGGTGACTCCGGCATAAATGTAGATGATCTTTTATCTTCAATTGATAACTCTGACTTGCCACCCGAGGTTCAGGATGTCTTATCCCCTGTTGATGATACACAGCCGGACATGTCTGCTTTTGAATCCCTTCTTGATGATCTGCCTCTAGAGCCCTTACCCGAATCAGCAGGTACGGACGATGGTTCCGACGCATTTGAGCTGAGCGGGCAGGGAAGCGGCGGAGATGACCTTGCCTTTGACCTGCCCGATCTTGGCGGGTCTGACCTGGAACTTCCAGAAGCTGTTGATAAGCTTTCTGATGCGGAGGAGCTCTCTGATGCCGAGGAGCTCTCTGATGCCGAGATCGCAGGTGAGTCGCCTGCCTTTGATCTACCCGATCCTGGCGGAACGGATTTTGATCTTCCTGAAACAGGGGAAGCTGCCGGTGACCTCCCAGATGCCGATGGGGCTGATGAGTTTGAATTACCGGAAAGCGCAGCTGATGCTGAAGAACTTGCTGACACAGGTCTCGACGGCGGGGATGCTGCCTTTAATCTTCCAGACCTTGGTGACTCGTTCAGTATGCCGGATTTTGGCGGAGACAGCGGATTTTCAATGCCGAGGGAATCAGCTGGTGCGGATGAAGATTCGTTTGCTGTTCCTTCAGACCTGCTTTCCGGTTTTGGCGATGAGATACTCTCGGAGCGGGAAAATGCAGGCGGTGTTGAATCTTCAGATTATGATCCCGGAGCATTTTCGTTTGATTCTGTTGATGAACCTGAAAGCCTTGATTCATTGATCCCGGATGATGCTGGTGCTGTATCTGACATATCGGATATACCTGACATACCTGATATTTCCGATGTGATGTCTACCTTCATGGGGCAGAACGAAGATTTGCCCGACATGGGATCCAGCGGTTTCGGTGAAGTTGCAGATTTTACAATTCCGGGAATGGAGGATGCTGAAAGCGGATTTGGCGCTCCGCCGCCGGCAGCCTCCAATGTAGATACACTTCCGTCTTCCGGCATTCCGTCAAGTCCGTTCGGAGATGATTTTGCCGATTTTAGCGTGCCCGATGATCTCCCTGTTTCCGAGCCTGAAGCTGTAGAGTCGTCCGAACCTGATGGTTTTGACGGTTTCAGCCTTGATGATGATTTCTTGAAAGGCTCAGGTGAGGATGATGACTTTCATATTCCCGGTTTCTCAGATTTTACCTCTGATTCAGGCAAAAAGAATTTTGCTGAATTTGCGGCAGGTTTCGGAAAAAGCGGAAAGAAAGAAGTACCTCTCACCATTTCTGATGACGATTTCCGGTTCTTTCTGAATACTGTTGCTTCTTATCCTTTAAATCTTCGTCTTGCAATAGAAGAATTTATTGCAGGTGAGGACGGGTCGGAACATCAGAAGATGGATCTGGTCCATAAGATCGTTACCAAAACACCAATTCGAAAGGTAGCCTCTGTCGTCAGTTCCCTGATAGACAGGCATATAGAAATTCCTCATGATTATGAAAAACGGAACGCTGTTGATTGGGAAAAAGAGAAGTCCTCATTAAAATATGTTTTTTTCAACCGTATATTGCCGGCTGCTATCATATTTACAATTGTTGCATTGTTGACTGCGAGTACGCTCTTTCTGTCCTACCAGTTTATTTACCGGCCGCTTGATGCCCAGCGATTATATCGAAAAGGATATGTCGCAATAAATGAAGGCCGGTATTCCCAGGCTGTAAACCATTTTGATGATGCAGTCAAGCAATGGGAGATGAAGGGGTGGTACTTCCGTTATGCGCGGGCCCTGCGTGAACAGAAACAATTTATTCTTGCGGAGCAGTTTTATCTTGCTATCTTGAACCGGTATCGACATGACCGCCGTGCTGGTCTTGAGTATGCCGGAATGCTTCGAACTGAGCTTCGGAATTATGAAAAAGCAGAAATGGTGCTGCGCCGGAGGGTTCTCGACCATCATGTTAATGATCGTGAAGCTTTGTTGCTGTTGGGTGATACCTATCTTGATTGGGCGGAGGAAGATCCGTCAAAATTCGAAGCAGCACGTCAGGTGTATGCAACCTTGCTCGAGTTGTATGGTACAAGAGATGAATTCCTTGCACGAATGATGCGGTATTTTATCCGTACCGATCAGCTTGTGGAGGTGCTTCCCTTAAAAGAGCATTTTACTACCGGTAAAGGGAAGAACCGCCTGGAGGCCGAAGATCTGATAGAACTGAGCGGTTATCTGCTTGTAAAGCGGTATCAGCCTACTGCCCGTGATCCGGAGTATCTGCGTGCACAGATCCATGACCTGCGCAGACTTCTTGAAAGTGCTTTAACAGCCGATCCGGAAAGTCCTGAAGCTCATTATAATATGGGCAGGTTCTTTATCTTTAATTATATGCCCGACAGGGCCATACGTGCGCTGACAGAGGCTTTGTATCGTTTTGAAACAGCGTCATATATGACACCAAAACGGGTTCTTCGCAATGTCGATACCTATCGTCTGCTTGGCAATCTTCGTGCCGACGAGATTGAATTCCTTTCTGCCGAATCCCTGTATTCAGAAGGCATTGCATTGTATCAGCAGCACCGGGCAAACAGAACGGTTCAACAGGATCCCCTCGTCGGGCAGCTGTACGCTTCATTGGCGGATATTCACTATTTTGTTTCCAATGATCTGGCTGCAGCTCAGACTAATTATGAACGGTCCATTGCAGAGCTTAATGACACACCCTCTATCCGTTACCGGATCGGATATATTCAGTATCAGAACAGAGATTTTGAATCTGCTATGTCATCGATGATTCTGGCTCATGCAGGAGTACCCGAGGACCGCAACCTTTTATTCGGTTTGGCTAATGCATTATTTCGCAGAGGGAATTATTTCGCCGCTCAGGGCTACTATGAACGTCTAGTCGCAATGCTTGAAGCTGAACGTATCCGTAAGGGTGTTTTGTTTCCGCAATTCAGGACAGAGCATGGCGAGTTTGTGGAAATGTATATGAAAACGGGCAATAATCTCGGTGTAACCCTTAACAGACTGGCTGGACGCACCGGTGATCCTTCCCGCAATTCACGTGCCATGGCTCTTCTGGCCGAATCAACCAGGGCCTGGGATGCCTTGACCCGCAATCAGGAAACCATGATTCGTGCAACCGGAACAAACCTGGCTTATTTGAATATACAGAATATAACTGTGTCAAATCCGGTCTTTGTTCCGGAGATTTATTCAGATATTCCAAAAACCCTGGAAAACGAACGGGTTTTACGCCAGCGCATTGACCGGTAACCCCGGTGCCCCTTGAAAAACAGTTTTGGTCATGCTACTATTTTCTTCGTCAGATATAGCATTGATCGTCTGTTCAAGACCATCCAATGGACGTTTAACTCAGTGGTAGAGTGCGGCAAAAGCCTGCGGCTTTGCCCGGAGTTTCCAGGACGGGGTCCTGAAAACTCCACACATATAAGGGTGCTTTGAAAAAACAGCTTGAACGCTGAAATCAGACCATCCAATGGACGTTTAACTCAGTGGTAGAGTGCGGCAAAAGCCTGCGGCTTTGCCCGGAGTTTCCAGGACGGGGTCCTGAAAACTCCACACATATAAGGGTGCTTTGAAAAAACAGCTTGAACGCTGAAATCAGACCATCCAATGGACGTTTAACTCAGTGGTAGAGTGCTACCTTCACACGGTAGAAGTCACTGGTTCAAATCCAGTAACGTCCATTGGATGGTCTGGGTATTTTAAAGCTGTGTTTTCAAAGCAGTGCAGACTTCACACGGTGGGGTCAGGGCGCGACAGCGAGCTGACCCAGGCACTGGTTCAAATCCAGTAACGTCCATTGGATGGTCTGGGTATTTTAAAGCTGTGTTTTCAAAGCAGTGCAGACTTCACACGGTGGGGTCAGGGCGCGACAGCGAGCTGACCCAGTCACTGGTTCAAATCCAGTAACGTCCATTGGATGGTCTGGGTACTTTAAAGCTGTGTTTTCAAAGCAGTGCAGGCTTCACACGGTGGGGTCAGGGCGCGACAGCGAGCTGATCAGGATAGTAACGATCCAGGATCGGCTGCGTATTAACATAATCGCGGTTATCTTTCACTAAACCTGCGTTTTCAATAAAATTGATAGCAGTGTAAACTTGACACTCGCTACCTGTGGCCGTATGCTGATTTAGAGGGAGATTTATAATGCCCGATAAATTCAGGAATATTGCTGTCTTGATTGATGCAGAAAACATCTCCCATTCATATCTTGAGGATATATCCGAAAAAGTTGCTTTGTATGGCATTGTTTCTGTACGGCGGATATATGCCGACTGGACAAGCGAAAAAATGAAGGGATGGAAAACACACCTTCAGGAATATGCAATTCAACCGATACAACAGTTCAGCAACACAGTTGGAAAGAATTCTACAGATAGTGCACTTATTATTGATGCAATGGATCTATTATACCTGTCGCATTTTGATTGTTTTTGTATCGTATCAAGCGACAGTGATTTTACCCGTCTTGCAAATCGAATACGTGAGCAGGGTAAGTATGTAATCGGAATAGGTGAAAAAAAGACTCCAAGCTCATTTGTCAACGCCTGCAATGAGTTTTTGCATATTGAAGTAGCAGTCAAGGAAAAAACAAACGGCAAGACACCGCATGAAACCCGTAATAAAACTGAAATTCTGCTTGAAAAGGCTGTCGATCAGCTGTCAGATTCGTCAGGCTGGGTAATGCTTTCCCAGTTAATGCAGTATATACGTCAAGTCAAACCTGATTTTGATTTAAAGGAATTGGGCGTGCGCAAGCCGATTGACTATTTCAGCAACCGAAAAGACAAGTACCGCATTATGAAGGAACGGGAAGATGCGCCAGGGGCTGTATTCATCTCCCGTATACGATAGGCGGAATAGACAGTGGGTGTATTGGCCGAGTTCAGATACAGGAAAATATCTCAATCCACAACAGTGAATGATCTTTTGAAAGAATTTTTCCGGAAGTCCATTCATCTTTGTGCCGGTTTTATACCCTTGTTCGCTTCTGTAAACAGAAGTCTGACAATGATACTTTTATCGGCCATGCTCGTGTTTTACATTGCAGCAGAGACACTCCGTTTACACGGTATATATGTGCCGGTGATTTCCCGTGTTACTGCAATTGCCGCCCGAAAACGGGATCAGGGTAAATTTGTGCTTGGCCCGGTCACCTTGAGCATCGGGATTCTTCTGGCCCTGTTCTTTTTTCAGCCACAGGCATCCTGTCTTGGCATCATGGCCCTGGCATTTGGCGACGGAATTGCAAGTCTGGCCGGAAAACTTTTTGGCCGCCGTGAAATCCCCTGGACAGGCGGAAAAACGTTCGAAGGCAGTGTGGCTTGCTTTTTTGCTGTTTTAGTTTCCTCGCTCCTTATTCTCCGCGATATTCCTTCAGCCTTTGCATTGGCCCTGTTTGCAGCGGTAATTGAGCTTCTGCCTTTGGGCGATTTTGATAATATTGTTATACCGGTATGTATAGCCGGCGGAGCCTTGCTCCTGGCATCCTGATGGCCGAAATGTGTTGGTCATCAAAATGCGGACACCAGGCCCATTATGCGGTTACTGCCACAAATAATGCTGGTGTATGCTGATCAGATACCGCCAGCATCCTGAACAGAACAGCACCAGTGAAATCAGAAGCATCAGCCAGTTATCTGTTCGTGTAATAAAGTAGTAGCCGGCAAGGATGAGCAGCATTCCAAATGCTGCACGATGGTACTCTTTTATGGAACGCGTATAGCCTAGCACCAGATAGGACAGAATAGAAAGGATCCCCAGGACCAGCTGAACAACCGTAATAGCTGTTGTGTATCCTGTAGCAGCAACAAAGGTCGACTCAACAATCCCTGCGCTTATCGGAATGGCCCGGGCCAGGGAAAGACTGAAAAAAGCCAGTAAAAACAGACCCGGTCCTATCTGCTGGACAAGTAATCCGTTCGCAAAAATAGCACCGGCAAGCAACACCATCAGGGTCAGGAAACGGGAGAAGAACACTATTCTTGTAACGACAGCAGCAACAAACGCGCTGTCTATAAGATGCTGATACAGAGGAAGCAGGAGCCGGCTTGATTCCAGGGTCAGTGCGAACGCAAAGACAGCGAAGAATGTAATTTCTGTTGTATGGGTTTTCTCAAAGTAGACCAGTATCAGGATAAGGAGGGCAAGCCCGGAGATCGGCATAATGGTAGTTGCGGCAACTGTTGCATAGGGGCTGTAACGGAATGCGTTCAGCGCAGATATGCCAAACAATGGGCGATAAGTCATCCAGTTTTCGGGATTAATCCCGTGTGCGAGAATTATTACAAGACAAACAATCGTTGCAGCTACTATACAGCCGCTGAGAACGAGGGCGCCGGAAATAAATCTGTTACGGGTTGCAATGGTCATGGCACATAATACCATATAAAAAGGCGTCAAGTCAGCCTGAATCCATGACGATACACTAATGAGGAGTCTGTATGCGGAAAATTGCGCTTTTAGCAGTTCTTACCTGCGCTGTGCTTGTACCTGTTTTTTCCGGGGATGTTGCACATTTTGTTAATCTCGGGTTCTCGGCCGATGGCGCACGATTCTTTTTTGGCCAGCACGGCCGGACTGATGTTGATTTTCATGCCTATGCTGAAATCTATGGTGTGGATGTTCAGCTTAACCGGTATCTACCCAATGGCGTATTCAAGACCGAACCGTCAGGGACTACTGCCGGCAGGGACGGAAGGGGCGTTTTCCTTGCCCTGCAAAACCAGGCCGCTTCATTTATTCGTTCCCAGGGTATAGACAGCTCACGACAGGGCCGCCCCTTGTTCGTTCAGACCGAAGACGGTGCCGGGGTCGGTACGATAGAGTTCCGTGATTTTGAGAAAGGTATCAAGTATACCGTTCAGCTGCATTCTGCAGCCGAAGGACGCGGTGCTACGGTCAAGTCCTCTTTCCATCTGACTGTTGAACGTCAAGCCGATGACGCTCAGGCAATACACCGTACCGTTGGTTTACCCGGATTTAACCGGCCTTCTGTCAAGGATTACCGGATTCGCCGCGTTATTACCGATGAGTCCGGACGCTCACTGGTTTTTGTTGTTGAAAAAATACAGCATGACCGCAACGGCGATTCTATCCGTTATATGGTTGAAACTGTCAGGTTTTAACAGGCTGTTCAACAGCGCGAAGCACTTGTATAACAGTCTCGCCGTCTTCATACAGGGTTCGTGCAAGAACCCTGTTGTCTTTCATAACTGCTCCCCTCCATAAACCTTCAAGCCAGACAGCTCTTGATAAGTCCTTGCAGACCGATTCCAGGGTTTTATTGTCCGGAATACCGGTTTTTTTATCCAGACGTTTTTGGGCAAAAAGAAAAAATCCCGGATCTATTGTATTGATAGTGTGGCATTCTCCGCTTAAAAAATCCGATTCGGCAGGTTCAAGCGTCCGGTGATCGGCCAGACACGACCAGAAACATAGATTCATTGTTCCGTCAGGAGCCGGGTTATCAGGCGTTCCTGATTGAATTTGCCGGTGCAGTTCAAGTAGATGGCAGGTTTGTTTCATTCTGATGGTATATCACGCATCCCGGTACACACTCAAGTTCACCCGAAAGCATTTTTTTATCTATGTATCCGGCAGGAAGAACGAATAAGGCTACATTGACAGAGTGCCGGGAAATGGACTGTTAATTCAGGAGGTATAGATGCGCCTGTCTCGTGTGTATGTTTTTGTTGTTATCAGCCTTGTTGTCCTTATATGGAGCTGCTGTTCGATCGACAGTGCTGTTGTGACGTTGTGGGGCGGTGCAACGACTGTTCCCAAATTGATACAGATTGAGGTTGTTTCATCTTCAGCTCTGAGGGTGTTTTTTTCGGAGCGGGTTCAGGTCCGCAGTGCTGAAGTGCTCAGTGAATCAGGATCCTTTGTTTATTGCGCCACAGCTGAATACATCCCTCCTGTCCCGGCGTCCGGGGCCTGGCATGAGGTTCGTTTTACTGTTGAAACAGCCCTGGATTCGGGTGGCAGTTATTATCTTGCCGGAATTGTATCAGGATCATCTGGAAACAGTCTTTCTTTTGCCGTGCCCTTTACCGGTTTTAATGACAGGGTTCCACGGTTAATCCTGAATGAGATTCGCTTTGACTATGACAAACCCAAGGTCGAATTTATAGAAATTAACGCTTTAACAGCCGGGAATCTTGCCGGGGTGCGTCTTCTGAATACCGCAAATACAGCAGACCCTTTTTTCGAATTCCCTTCAATAGAGGTTGCGGCCGGAGAGTTTATTGTGTTTCACTTTCGGTCTCTGGAAGAGGGCCTTGTCAATGAGCTCGGTGATGATCTTGCAGCGTCGGCCGGAACAGAGGCTTTACCGACAGCTCGCGACCTGTGGGGTACTGCAGTACGTGCTCCTTTACGCAAGACCAATGTTATTTTACTGGAAGAGCGTAAAGGCGGCGCCGTACTGGATGCTTTTGTTGGCTGTGAAAGCGATAAAACAGAATGGCCGACTGTTCTTCTGGCCGAAGCTGCCGCACGGGCTGTCCGCGAAGGAGCCTGGGGCCCTGATGCGTCAACAGGGAGTGCTGTTGTTACTACCGGTACCAGTCCGACACGGACACTCGGGCGTACCGAGCTTTCCGTCGATACGGACAGGGCCGTGGACTGGAAGATCGCTCCGACCGGTAAGGCAAGCCCCGGTAAGGTAAATGTTCCTCACTGACAGAGGTTTGCACAAGTTCCTGATACCGGCTATTATACAGACGGTAGGGGGAAAGCCATGGCAGAACTGTTGGCGCCGGCCGGTAATCCGGAAGCGCTGGATGCGGCAATTAATGAGGGCGCGGATGCTGTATATCTGGGATTGAAGAGTTTCAACGCCCGCTTGCGGTCTTCGAATTTTGCCTGGTCGCAGTTTGAGGCAGCCTGCGATGTATTGCACCGTAGAGGTAAAAAGGTGTTCGTTACGGTCAATACCGTGTTGACGGACAATGAAACCGAGAGGATGTATCGTTTCCTTGCCTACCTTGATCGCGTAGGACCTGACGCGCTTATTGTTCAGGATTTTGGCCTTGTCCGCATGATCCGTGAACATTTTCCCCGCCTGAAAATTCATGCATCGACACAGATGAACATTGCCAGTGCCCGTGCTGTTAATACCATGAGCCGATCCGGTGTCTCCCGTGTTGTTCTTGCCCGGGAACTCGGTCTGGAAGAGGTACGTCAGATCCGTGAACGCACATCCTGTGAACTTGAGGTGTTTGTGCACGGCGCGCTCTGTGTAAGTCAGTCGGGCTTGTGTCTTTTTTCCAGTTTCCTCGGAGGAAAGTCAGCTAACCGCGGGTTGTGCGCACAGGCCTGCCGCCGTTTGTACAGCGCCGAAGAAGAAAACGGCACCACACAGGGCTATTATTTTTCGCCGCTTGATTTACAGCTGATCGATCACATTCCCGATCTGGTTCAGGCTGGCGTACATTCATTCAAGATCGAAGGACGGATGAAAAGCGCCGAATATGTCGGCACTGTTGTTTCCGCATACCGGTATGTTCTTGATAATTGGGAAAGCGGGCGAAAGGCAGCCGTTGAAACAGCACGACGCATACTTGCAAATGATTTTGCACGGGGAAAAACCGCATACTGGTACGATATTCCGTCAATCGATAAAGCCGGATTAAAAGTACTAAAGCCTGATCAGGCTGGCGGTACCGGAATTGCGCTGGGAAAGATAGACAAAGTGCGTGCCTCGGGTGATATCCGTCTTGGCAGTCTTCGTGGAGGTTCATACGAGCCTGAAATCGGTGATTCCCTGCGCTTCCATAAAAAAGATGATTCAGGACGAACCAGTCACAAGGTCCAGACAGTAGAACATGCTGAAGGAAAGACATGGATTGATCTTCCGGAAAATCACGGTACGGGCGACCCTGTGTATCTTATTCAAACAAAAACAATGTCCCGCCGTTATCCTCGTGTTCTGCCTGCCGATCTGTCTCCGTATAACCGCCAGCCCCTTGGTGAAAAGCTTACTCCTCTTTCGCTGATACCGCCGGTGTTACCGGCTGCGGGAGGAAAAGCGAAATTCGGGAGATCCCCGGAAAGTGTATTCCCTGCGGGAATCTATGTTCAGGTTTCCAGTATGGAGGATCTGTATCAGAGCCTTACCGACCGGCCGGTACGGGCGATTGTGGAACTTAATTCGGAAACCGCAGCTGCTTTGTGCGCCGTGAATCCTGACAATACACTGCCGTATTCAAGACGGGAACTGATTATTTCTCTTGATCCTTTTTTACCCCAGGCGTCGGACGACGAAC
>CAZXJV010000069.1:0-14864 GCA_964641135.1 uncultured Treponema sp.
GTTCTGTTCCAGAAAGGCTTCCTCTATGGCGCGGCTCAGGGTGTTGGCGCGGATAAGGACGCCGAAGTCGGCGTAGCTGCGTTTTTCGTTCATGCGGACAGACTGGATCATCTCGGCGACAAAGTCGGCTTCGTCGGTTTCGTTGTCGGGGATGTAGATTTCGATGGGCTTGCCCGAGCCGTTGCCGGACCACAGGGCTTTGACCTTGCGGTTCGAGTTGTTGGCGATAACACCGTTCGCAGCCGCCAGGATGGTTTCGGTGGAGCGGTAGTTCTGCTCCAGCTTGATTTCCTTGAGGCCGGGAAAGTCGGTTTCAAACATGCGGATGTTTTCGTAGTTTGCACCGCGCCAGGAATAAATGGACTGATCGTCGTCGCCGACGACACAGACATTGCGGTCGGCCATCAGGCGCATAAACTCGTACTGCTGGAGGCTCGTATCCTGAAATTCGTCAACCATCAGGTACTTGTAGCGCTCGCGGTATTTTTCCAGAACCTCGGGATGCTCCTTGAACAGGCGTATCGGCAGGATGATGAGGTCGTCAAAATCCACGGCATTAAAGAGCTTCAAGCCCCGCTGATATTCCTCATACAGGGGGCGGAACTGGTCATTCGCTCCGTCGCCCCAGCTTTTCATTCCTATCTTCACCGCCGAAAACAGGGCTCCGACCTTGTACACATCAAGGGCATCGGCGGTAAAGCCAAGCTCGCGGCCGGTTTCCTTGATCAGCTGGTTGCGGTCCACATCATCGTAGATGCTGAAGTTCTCCCTCCAGCCCAGACGGTGTATATCCTCGCGAAGCACCCGCACCCCGAAGGCATGAAAGGTGCTCACAGTCAGCATCTGCAGTTTTTTACCGGTCAGTTCCTTTACCCGTTCGGCCATTTCGCGGGCTGCCTTGTTGGTAAAGGTCAGCGCCAGTATCTGCGACTGGGGAACTCCCGAATCGAGCATGTAGGACATGCGGAAGGTAATAACCCGGGTCTTGCCGGACCCGGCTCCTGCTATAATCAGCACCGGTCCCTCGATGGAGGTAACGGCGTCATATTGTTCGTCATTCAGCTCAGCGCGGTAGTCATGTGTCATGGAGAGGGGAGTATAGCAAAAAAAAGGTCGAGGGAACAGGGCGCGCACTGGCCATGCTGCTTTCCGTGCACTATAGTCATAAGTAGAGATCGTTATAGGGGGACTTGTATGGCTCTTGCGCTCTTTGTTTCGGGTTATCTGGCAACTCTTGCCGTTCCATCCGTTCTGTTTCTGTTGCAGCTCGGGGGTATTCCGGACCTGTATGCAGTATCAGTACTTGCCGGGGTCTGTGCCTGGGCCATGCTGGCAAATCAGGTATTCCTTGCAAGCCGCCCAAAGGCGATACTGGCACTGCTGGGTGCAAAGGGTCTTTTAAAGCTGCACGGTGTTCTTGCTCTGTGCGCCCTGGCGACAGCTTTTTTGCATCTGGCCCTGAAAGGGGCGGTTGGCTTCGGCTTTACCGGTGTGCAGCCGCTTTTAGGCATTCTCTCCCTTGCTTTTTATCTTTCTGCCGCCCTTGCGGCCTTTTTATTGATGTCGCCGGCCTTTTATCCGTTCTCTGGCCGCCTGCGCGCCTTCAGGGAGTACGTGTATGCGCATACTCCGCTTTCGTATGTTCGTTCCCGCGCAATTCACGGTCTTACCGCTGTGGTGCTGTTTGCTCTTCTGGTACACATTGTGCTCGCCTCAAGCGCCAGTTTTGCGGTAAATCCTGCAGGTTCAGGTTTTATGATTGCATGGACACTCGTGAGTGGGGGATTGTATCTGCGCTACCGGGTCCGGGGACGCTCAGCAAGATAGATAGTTTTTAATTCTACGTGTTGACAAAAGGCACACGCGCATTTACCTTTACTGTATGGTGTTTGACTGGAATAATGATAAAAACGCTACCCTGAAAAAAGAGCGAAATATTTCGTTTGAACGTATTGTTGTAGCGATTGAAGAAGACCATTTATTAGATATTTTGGAACATCCAAATAAGGAGAGATATCCAAACCAACTTTTATTGATTGTTGAGGTCGAAGATTATGTGTATGTGGTTCCCTGTGTAATAGAGAAGGATGTGTACTATATGAAGACTCTATTTCCAAGCAGAAAGTACACTGACAAATACCTTTCAAAAAGAAGGAGGACTAAATGAACACAGAAAAAGAACTTCAAAAAACTATAGAGAATGATGAATGGGTCTCTGTATCAAATCTTTCGGAAATAAAAGAACAACTTAAAGCAGCCGCTAAAAAAACTCTTTTAAAAGATCAAAGAATGAATATCAGAATAGCACAACGTGATCTGGAGGGATTAAAAACTAAAGCACTTGAAGAAGGGATGCCATACCAAACACTTGTTGCAAGCATCATTCATAAATATATTACCGGAAAATTAACAGAGGCTTAAGGTCAGCTCGAAAAACTACATTGGTTTTTCGAGCTGACCTTGCAAATACTTAAAATATTTGCATTTGTTTTTGGTAGATCTCTAAAAAACTGAAGTTTTTAGAGGTCCCCTTAAGGAGGTTTTTATGAGAAAAGTACTGTGTGTACTGCTGTCAGTGGTTTTGGTTTCTGCTGCGCTTGCTGCCCAGAATCTGGAATATGCAACCGGGCCCATAACGGTAGACGGAATCGCAGGCCCGAATGAATACCCGAACAGTGTGCTGGTAAACGGTATTCGTCTTTTTTCTGCCCTGTCGCCTGACCGTCAAACTCTGTATTTGACAGTAACCGCTCCGACCTCCGGCTGGGTTGCCGTTGGGCCAGGAGCCTCCCGCATGAACGGGGCTTTTTTGGTTCTTGGCTATCATGACGGTAAAGCTGCCTTTGTGCGCGAGGATACCGGCCGTGGCTGGTCGCATACCCCGAATCGTGAACAGATCGCCCTTGCAAGTGGTGTCGTTGAAGCAGATGGATTAACTCATATGGAAGTCGCACTGCCTGCAGCGCGCTGGCTTGTATCTCCGGTATTGGAAGTTATGGTTGCATACGGTCCCCGGGATAATTTTACCGGTAAACACACTGCCTACGGTGTGGTGCGCCTCAATGTGCCGCCGCCCCCCGTTCCAGCGCAGTAAAGAACATGCGCTTGACATAAGCGTACGTTAAAGCGTACGCTTATGTCTGAAAGGAGGTAAAAAAAATGACTGTTCTTACAGCCAGTGATGCCAGATCTAATCTGTATCGCCTGATCGATCAGACCAATGAATCGCATGAGCCGGTAATCATCTCGGGTAAACGAAATAATGCAGTGTTAATCTCGGAAGAAGACTGGAACTCGATTCAGGAAACTCTTTTTTTATCTGCTATACCCGGGATGAGAGAATCAATTATTGAGGGTATGAATGAACCCCTTTCACAATGCGTTAAAAGCCTTGATTGGTGATGTGGCACGTAGTATACACCAAACAGGCAGTCAAGGACTCAAAAAAAGTATTAGCTGCAGGACTGCAGCAGAGAGTAAAACAGCTGATTTCACTCATTGAGCAGGACCCCTTTATAAATCCCCCTCCGTACGAAAAACTGGTCGGTGATTTGTCGGGTGCTTATTCCAGACGTATCAATCTTCAGCATCGTCTGGTGTATCAGGTATACACAGCAGAAAAAATTGTTAAAGTTTTAAGAATGTGGACCCACTATGAGTAAGGCACCTCGATATGTCGAATGCTGGCAAGCATCGGTTTGTCAGCATCCTGCTAAAGCCCCGCCGCCCCCGGTTCCAGCGCAGTAACCGCGGTAAAAATCACTATTTGTCACTGTTTGCAAAAGGGTACTCGACCAAGTTTTGTTTTTTCTGTATAGTAGTATCTGGCTACATTACTGTTGAACAAGTAGCACACGACAGGCTGTCGGGAACCTGCATACCATACAAAATTCAGTTTTTTATGGTATGCTCCTTATTGTTTGATTGACCAGCCCCCTTGCGCAGGCGGCACCAATCCTCAATGACAGCCCCCGATGTTAGCAGCTGTGTTTTTGATTATTGAATCCAAAGACAACAGCTGCACCAAGCCTGCTTCTTTAACGACTGTGTTAGTACTATTATTTTCTCTACAAGGAACTACATGCAATCCAGAAACAATGCATCCGCAGATCGCTCACGTCCGCGTCATAACGCGCACGCTGATCGTTCCCCCGTGTCCGTACACAAGGTACGCAACCTCATAGCCGCAGCCACCGGCCGCGACGAAGCCTGGGAAGGCGAAGCCGCCCTCAAGGCCCAACAGGCGGCCTTTGCCCAGGGACAGAAAAAACCCGCCGGTCAAACCCGTCCTTCAGGGCGCACGGACACAACCGGACCTAACGACCGTGCAGTTCGCACAGACAGACCCGCACGTATAGAACGCTCAGCGCATACTGACCGCTCATCTCGCGCAGACAGACCCGTACGCACAGAACGCGGAGCTTCTGTGCGACAGTCCCGCACCGGTTCACCCGCTGCCTCTGCTTCACGTCAGGCCCGCCCGGCGCGTCAGCAGAACACTAATGCCCGTGCACCCCGGGGCGCAGCTCCCGCTGATACCGCCGACCGCAGTGCCGAACGGGCCGCCCGTGCCATCCGTCTTCCAAGCGACCGCCCCGGCCGCGGCCGCGCACGCCCTGCAAAACAGGGCGCAACGTATGAAGAAGGTCTTTCACGGGGTGAGCTGCGCGCAGCCCGCCAAAAGCAATACATCGACCCGGCACGCTTTGTACAGTCTGCACGGATTGTTGAGCGCGAAGTCTATGTGCCCAAACACCGCTTCCAGGACTTTGCTGTTCATCAGCGCATCCTTAACAACCTGGCTGCCAAGGGCTACACCGAACCGACTCCCATCCAGGATCAGACCATCCTGCCGGTGCTTGAGGGCCGCGATGTTGTCGGTATCGCCAATACCGGTACCGGTAAAACTGCAGCCTTTTCGGTGCCCCTCATTCACGATCTTATTACACACATGAACCACCGCATGCTGGTCCTGGCTCCCACCCGCGAACTTGCCCAGCAGATCGTCGAGGAAATCCTCAGTTTTTCAAAAGGCTGCGGTTTCCGTGTTGCCTGCCTTATCGGTGGCGCCAGCATCAACGTTCAAAAAAAGGAACTTGCCGTTAATCCGCGCATTGTAGTCGGTACTCCCGGCCGCATCAAGGATCACATCGGCCAGGGTACACTCAAGCTCGGCGCCTTTAACCGTGTTGTCCTTGACGAGGTGGACCGCATGCTGGACATGGGATTTATCCGCGACATCACTGATATCCTTTCACGGGTAAACCAGGAGCGCCAGTCGTTGTTTTTCAGTGCTACGCTTGACGGCGAGGTCGAATCGTTGATCGGACGCTTTTCCCGCAATCCTGTCAAGATTTCTACCCGTGTCGGCGAAACCGCCGAGCAGGTAAACCAGAATGTGGTGTACTACAAGACCCGCGAAGACAAGCTCGACAAGCTTCATGACATCCTCATCAAGCCCGATACCGCAAAGACCATCATTTTTGATGACACCAAGCGCTCTGTCGAAAAGCTTGCAAAGGCCCTTATCGAGCGCGGTTTCAAGGTAGACCGCATCCATGGAAACAAAAGCCAGGCAGCCCGCAGCCGGGCAATACAACGTCTTAAAGACGATGAAATCAATATCCTGGTTGCAACCGATGTTGCCGCCCGCGGAATAGATGTTTCTGATGTAACCCACGTTATCAACTTCTCGCAGCCTAACAGCTACGAGGACTATGTGCACCGCATCGGACGAACCGGTCGTGCAGGAAAAGCCGGCAACGCGCTCACCTTCCTTGCTGGCTGATACTTTCCAGTCGGCTAACAGGATGCTGACAAGCATCGAGTTTGTCAGCACCCTGCTAACCGAGGTACGGTATTGGCTCAGTTTTTTGCGGTGTTTTTTTATACATCGGGCTGTCCCTTAATCCCCAAAACGGGCTATACTGAACGTCATGAGACTTTTTGCTGTGGCCCGTTTTAGTTTTTGTGCGCTGGCCCTTTCACTGGCCTTCACTTCGCCGGTTCCTGCGCGCAGCACCGGGCCGCTTAACGTCATATCAACCACCTGGTTCCGTATCATCTACGCTGATGAATCGTCCCCTACTGCCGCCCTTATTGCCGAGCATGCAGACAGGATGTTTGAGGAGGTAACAGCACAGCTGGGGCCCTCGTTCAAATCACCAGTTCCCGTCTATATCACAACAGATCAACAGGTGCTGAACGCTTACTTTTCTCCGTTACCATACAACCGTATTGTTCTGTTTGATACTGCCCCCCTTGACGGTCAGCTCGGCGGTTTTCGGGATACCATTCTGGCAGTTTTTTATCACGAGCTGGTTCATGCTGTATCTCTCAATATCCGTTCTCCCTTTATGCACTTCGTGTCCGGCATTATCGGAGATATCGTATCGGTTAACAGCGCAATAACCATGCCTCTTTCCTTCATTGAGGGTGTTACCGTATCGCTTGAAAGCGCTGACGGGGCCGGGCGGCTTAATGATCCCTTGGCCATGCATGTACTGTATCAGGACCGGATAGAAGACCGTTTTCCGAACTGGAAGGAAGCAGCCGGGGCCCGCGATGTCTGGCCGGGGGCAACAACCTCGTATCTGTATGGCGGGGCTTTCTCTGCCTGGCTCCAGCAGACCTACGGCATGGAACGCTACGCACAGCTGTGGCAGCGGGGCGGTGCGTTTAATCCCTTTACCAGTTATTTGCAGGTACGTTTTTATCAGGTTTACGGGCGGCACATCGGCGATGCCTGGAATGAATTTCACGAATCTATACCGGTCCCTGAACCTCTTGAACAGGCGCCGGAAATTGTGCAAGGAACCATTCCCGGGGTAATTCTTGCCCTTGCCCATGGACCGGACGGTATCGCCTGGGCTGACGCCAATATCGCTTCTGTGTGGTTCCTGGGCCCGGATGGTCAGAGGCGGCGTTTGTTTGCCGGCGATCGCAGTCTGCATCGCCTTGATTTTTCGCCTGATGGTCAGTTCTTGCTGGTATCAGCGGCCGCTCTGACCGGATCTGATCAACGCCTTCAGGTCCGTATTTTTGATATTGCTGCCCGACGCTTCCTTCCGGAAATATATCCTGATGTTCGGGATGCGGTTTTTTTTGGTTCCTCCCGGTACATTTTGGCAGTCCGCAGCCGCGGCCAATATTCCCATTTGGTCCTTCTTGACCGGTTTCAGCCTGCAATACAGCGGATTTTGTACAGCACCGGCCCCCAGCTTCAGTACTACAGTCTTTTTTCACCGGTCTATGCCGGAGCTGATCTGGCTGCAGTCATCGCCGCGAACGGTCCTGACCGGGTCATGCTGATTGCGGATACCGCAACTGGCACAGTATCATCCATAAAAACCGGTGAAAATCTGCCCTTTATCCGCCATCTGTCTTCAAAACCTGTTACCGGCGGAGCCATCCTGTCTTTTATCTGGGCTCCTCCCGGCGGATTATACCGCCCTGCCTGGTTTGATGCCCGTCAATTGCACGGTAAAGGGCTTGAACCCCTTACCGATGCTTCAGACACATCGTTTGAAGCTGCAGAAAAAAAGACTGTGTCTGTACAGATTTTAGATCAAAACCGTTCCGGAGGCTTTTTTTTACCGGTTTCTGAAACACCTTCAAATACAGGTATGTTCAATCTTTTATTTGTTTCTTCTTTATCCGGTCGTGATCACCTGTCCCGGCTGGAAATTCCTGAGACCTCTTTTGATACTATAGCTGTATCTGTCGGCCCGGTATCCGGCACACGACCCTTACCCCGGGGGCTGACTGTAATCGATTCCGGGGATCAGACTCCCGACATCAGTCTTACCGGAGCCAGGTTATATAACCCCTTGCCCTGGATGCTCAGAGGTGTTTTCTTGCCCTTTCCTATCGAACTCAGTCATTCCACCTGGATGGGGTCCTGGGCTCCCGGATTTTTATATATTACCGGAGACCCTGCGGAACGCTGGACGGTAGTAATCCAGCCCGCTGTTATTGTTGAACCTTTTTTCCTTGACACGGTATTCAGCCTGTCACGCAGATTTTTTTCCTGGTCTGCCGGTTTTGAGTTTGAGGATCATCTCCTGCAGCAGCGATACAACAAGACCCTGTACCGCGAAACAACAACCGCCTTTTCTGTACACCGCCAGTTTGTTCCGGGTGTGTCCTGGCAGGTTCTGGATACACAGGCTACAATCTGTTCTACCTGGTACTCGCCTGAAACCCCTGCAAACCCGTTGCCGTATCAGGCCCCGGTTGATTCAGGCGGCCTGGCCGTGCAGCTTGATAGCAACTGGTCTGCTGTACAAAACCGTGTGATCGGCGGACCGATTGTTTTCTCGTCACAGCGATCAGGATATGCCGCCGGCCTTTCTCTCTGGAATGCCCTGCTGTTCAACGACAGCAAGCCCCTTGCCCTTGTTCAGGGCCGACTTGCCGGCTATGCACCCCTTGTTCCCCTTACAGCAGAACTATCGCTTTCGGCTTCTAACCGGATATTCAATACAGCGACAGGCTCATGGACCGACAATGAAGCTGTTCGTCAATACCGGTCATCCGCTCCGCGTTTTGTTCCGGTATTACCGGAATACGCAGGTTCAATTTATGAATCTGCAGAATCTACCGTAACTGCCGGAGTGCAGACCGAATTGTCCCTGCTTGCCATACAGATTCAACGTTCACCGCCATTGGCATCGGTGTATTTTAACCGTTTTAGTCTGGCAGGTGGCTACCGGGCTTTATGGTTTTATGATGCTTCTGAATCTGACATTCTGGACTCTGTGTACGCCCGGGCCAGCCTGACCGGTTCGGTAGTGCTGGGCGCGCTGACAAATATCCGGCTTCAGGGCAGCGCTGAATATGCCTGGGCACTGAGAGCAGAGCAGGGACGCTATGTATTTTCATTTGGCTATATGATAGATTGGTAGTATCAGGCCTTCAATTCAGACTTGATAAAAAACAGGTTGCATGTACCGGCCCTGTCCGGTTATACTGATCCAGCGTTCAACATCTTGTTGCGTTTTTCTGTTCGGGAGGTATTGTGTCCGCGAGCGCCACGCTGGGACGGGTAGTCGTCCTTATCATCTTGATTGTATTTCTCGTTGCCGGCGGCATCCTCTGGTTCGATTACCTTGGTCTTGTAAATTCCCGCGATACATTCGCTCCTGTCTATCGCCTGTTTGGTGCGGATACACGCGCCGGTATTTCCACCCTGCCGCGCGAACCCGGCGACCTGGATGCGGACCGGCTTGCAAAACGCCTTGAATCGCTTGATTTACGTACACAGGAACTGGATAAAACCGCTACTGATCTGACACGCCGTGAAGCAGAGATCCTGCAGATGGCCCAGGAAATAGAAGACAGGCAGGTCTCTCTTGAAGAACGCGAACGCACCTTTGCCGCATTGATGCGCCAAAGTGATGACCGTGCCACCAACATCGCCCAGATTGCCGCCTATATCAACGGTATGCCCCCCCAGGCTGCAGTGAACAACCTGCTTGCTATGGATGATCAGGACATCATTGACATCCTGCGGCAGGTTGAACAGCAGGCAGCAGCTGCCGGCCGCGGTTCTTCTGTCGCATTCTGGTTTTCACTGATGCCTCCCGCCCGGGCAGCAGAAATCCAGCGCAAGATGGCAAATAAGCCTGTTACCATACCCTGAAAAAATGTAAGCTTCCTGTGACAGGGACTTACAAAAAAAACAACAAAATTGATAGCACTATAAATGTGTCAACTCTTTCACTCCAACTGGCGACAATAGAATAGCGGGTATTCCTTAAAAAACCATAAGACGGTTCCGGAAGCCTGCAGTCAGTGAAAAAGGAGGTGCGAGATTGACGCAAACGATTGACGCCATAGCCGAATGCGGGCAGTGTGCCCGGCAACAGACGGCTTCGGGCGGCAAGACGGATGCCGAAACTGCACGAAACGGAGATTCATTCCTCGCGATCATCGAAAAGATGCTCGCCGGTACCATGGACGGCCTGAATCCGCTCAACGCGCAACAGGCCAGGGGTAACACCGCAAGAGGAGCAGGGGAGGCACAGGCCGTCCCGGGTGAGCTGGACACCCTTAACAACCGTACAGAAAAAGCCGGTAAAACGGCCGGTAAAGACCTGCGCGACGTAAAGTCAAAAAAAGCGGCAGACATGAATGATTCCGGTGAAGACCTCTCCGGACTTTCTTCCTTTGCTGCCGCTCAAGCCGGACAGGCTGCGCCGGATCTTGCGAAACATGCCGCAACCGGCAAAAAAACGGAAGGTTCGGGAATTGAGGAAAGTGATAAGCACTTGCAGGACCCGGCCGGGAAATTGGCTGGATCCGGAAATGATGCTGCGGTCCTTCATTCATTTGCGGAAAATTCCGGGCTTACGGGTATAAAAACCGCAGCGCGCCAGGTGCAGGGCAGTGACAGCCGGGACGAGGTACGTGCCTCCGATGATTCTGATCAATCACCCTTTACACATTTCATGATGCGGCGAACCGCCCGTCAGGATAGTAACGACAGCACAGGTGCAGCCGTTCAGGATGAAAAAGGCACTGTCAGGAATTCCCGGACAAGCGAACGTGACCGCAGAGCGCGGCCGGAGTTTACGGTACAGGATCTCCGTACTGAACAGCCGGAGCGCGTTCAGACCGATACACGAGATGCAGTACGCTCTGTTCATATGAATGCTGACGGCAGCGCAGACATGAGCTTGACCTTCCGTCTTCCGGAAGGGAGCGGTGAATTGTCCCGGACGATTCAGTCTGACGCTGCAATGCACAGTAAAAGCTTTACAGATGTTCTTTCTGCACAGCTGCGTGATTCGGTTCCCGATATCGTGCGTACCGGAGCGTTTGTTCTTAAAGATGCCAATTCGGGTATTATCCGGCTTACCCTGCATCCCGAGACACTCGGAAATGTACGGATCAGTCTGGATCTGAATGACCGCAAGGTAGGCGGGCGTATCGTTGTATTAAGCCGCGAGGCCTACGATGCCTTCCGTGAAAACATGGATGCCCTGCGTGATGCATTTATCAGTGAAGGTTTCGAGGCCGAGGGTTTCGACCTTTCATGGAATGACGGTCAGGGCGGAAGCGGATCACAAACTGCCGATGGAAAAACCAGCGCTCCTTTTTACGCCGGTTCGATTCCAGATGTAATGTCGGGCGTTAAAACGGCCGATAGAGTTGAAGGTGGCTACAGTTACGGTCTTGGTGCCGTAAATCTGTTAGCCTGAACGACCAAGGAGCTACAATGGATATCGGATCAATGCTGGATACAAGCATGAGCTCGCAGGAAACACTGCGGACTCAATTGCAGGTAGACACTCTGAACAAAACACTTGCGGTCGACGGACGGACCCCCAAGACGGAACTCGGCAAGGATGATTTTCTCCAGCTCCTCATCACGCAGCTCAGGCATCAGGACCCGACTGCGCCGATGGAGGATACGCAATTCATTGCGCAGATGGCTCAGTTTTCGAGTCTTGAACAGATGACAAACATGGCCGGCGGTTTCGCCAAGCTCGGTGCTCTTCTGAGCGGTTCGGAAGCTGTAAATGCCGTAGGACGCGGGGTTGAAATCGATTTCGCAGGATCTACGGTTTCAGGAACCATTACCGCAGCCACCCGCGGCGATTACCCGCAGGTTCAGGTAAACGGGCAATGGTATGATTGGTCATCTGTCAAAACGGTCTATGCACAAAACGGGGGTACAACACTATGATGCGATCGCTTTATTCCGGCGTTTCCGGAATGCAAAATCACCAGACACGCATGGACGTGATCGGTAACAATATCAGTAACGTAAACACCACAGGCTTCAAGCGCGGAAGGGTTAACTTTCAGGATCTGCTTTCACAGCAGATGTCCGGAGCTGCCCGTCCTACCGAAGAACTCGGCGGTGTTAACCCGAAGGAAGTCGGTCTGGGTATGAATATCGCCAGCATCGATACTATCCATACACAGGGCTCGCTGCAGACCACCGGCATCATGACCGACCTTGCAGTAAGCGGCAACGGATTTTTTGTCCTGAAAGCCGGTGAAAAAAGCTTTTACACCCGTGCCGGAAATTTCGGTGTGGATAATCAGGGAACCCTGGTAAATCCTGCAAACGGTATGCGCGTACAGGGCTGGCAAACCCGTGACATTGACGGTCAGCTCATCCTTAATACTTCAAGCCAGACCGAAGATCTGCTTATCCCGGTTGGAGCGAAGATTGATGCACGGGCAACCACCAATGTGAATTATGCCTGTAACCTTGATAAACGCCTGCCGGAAATTTCCGAGGGCGCAGGGGAGGCCGACATCATCCGTTCAACCTGGGCAACAGAATTCAAGGTGTATGACGACTTTGGAGAGGAACACAATCTTGCCATCAGTTTTACACGGGTGCCGGGAACCAACAATCAGTGGCAGGCATCTGTCATTGTTGATCCCCAGGACCCGGCAGGAACTGCAACCCGAGTCGGTGTCGGAACAACTGACGGAACAGAAAACTCCTTTATCGTCAGCTTTAATAATGACGGAACCCTTGCAGGTGTTGTGGATACCGCCGGAAACACCAGTCCGATTGCAGGACAGGTAATAATCCAGGCTTCGTTCAACGTTAACGGTGCAAACCCTGACGAGGACGGTGCACCTGCCCGCCAGACCATGAATATCAATCTTGGTACAATCGGTTCGGTCGAGAATTCTATCACCCAGTTTGCCGAGCGCAGTTCCACAAAGGCATACGAACAGGACGGTTATACAATGGGGTATCTCGAGAACTTCAAGATTGACCAGTCCGGTATGATCACCGGTGTATACTCCAATGGTACCAACCGCCTTTTGGGACAAATTGCCATGGCCAGCTTTGCAAACCAGGGCGGCCTTGAAAAAGCAGGTGAAAACACCTATGTGCAGTCCAACAACTCGGGTATTGCGAATGTGAGTACCTCCGGTGTTGCAGGAAAGGGTAAAATAGTCGCCGGGGCACTTGAAATGAGCAACGTTGACCTTACCGAGCAGTTTACCGACATGATTGTTACACAGCGCGGTTTTCAGGCAAGCAGCAAGACCATTCAGACCTCTGACACGATGCTTGACACTGTGTTGAATCTGAAAAGATAAATAGGATATAGTGGGGTAGTTGAATGATACCGGTAACGCAATTAAACGGCAGACAGTACTGGGTTAACCCGCATCAGATTGAGCTCATCGAAACCAATCCCGATGTGACCCTGGTGATGCTTTCCGGAAAAAAACTGATAATACGCGAGAAACCCGAGCAGATTATCGAAACCATCATTGCGTACCGGCGTCAAATCGGCGCATTCAAAAACGAGGAGTAGGATCCGATGGATATAGCAACAATAATCGGTATTGTCGGCGGTATCGTGTGTACAGTAGTTACCATTTTGAATTCCGGCGGTACAATTCTCGGTATTCTTGACCTTCCATCGGCTTTTATGACGATCGGTGGTTCGTACTTTGCGTTGTGGATCAACTATCCCATGTCCTACACGACCGGTATCTTCAAAATTATCGGTCGTACCTTCAAGATTCCGGATTTCGGTGAAAAAACCATGGTTCAAAAACTGGTTTCATTTTCCGAAAAAGCCCGCCGTGAGGGTATTCTTGCCCTTGAAGAGGAAATTCAGGATCTTGATGATGAGTTCATGCGCAGCGGATTGCGTCTTGTAGTAGACGGAACGGACGGTGAAATCATACGAACCCTTATGGAAAACGAGCTTGGCCAGATGGAAGCCCGTCATAACGTATGGATCGGTATGATGAACGCATGGGCCGGTCTTGCTCCCGGTTTCGGAATGCTTGGAACGGTTCTTGGTCTTATCGGTATGTTGCGCAACCTTGAAGATAAAAGTTCTCTCGGACCAAACATGGCTGTTGCCCTTATGACAACCCTGTACGGTTCGTTTATTTCCAATATGTTCATGATTCCTATGTCAGGCAAGCTTTCCATGCATAATGCAATGGAAGTACGTACAAAAGAAATGGTTATCGAAGGCGTTCTGTCCATTCAGGCCGGCGATAACCCCCGCATTTTGGCCCAGAAACTGCTTACCTATCTGACTCCCAAAGACCGCAAGGCCATCGAATCTGACGTGTTGAAGGATTAAGTCATGGCAAAAGGCAAGTCGAAAGAGCCCGAGAAGGCCAGTAAAGAGTGGCTCACCACCTACGGCGACATGATCACCCTCATGCTGTGCTTTTTCGTCATGTTGTACAATCCATCCGAGGCAGATCCTGCACAGATGGCACAGCTTGTTGCAAGCCTTCAAACCGCTTTTGACGGCGGAGGTACTTCTCTTGCGGCAGGTCGCCTTTCCGAGCTGGGCAACACAGTAAACAGTTTGCCGTCAATGGAACGCGGACGCTCATTGGGGCTGGCGGTAAAACGGGCAGTCAGTGTATTCGCCCCTGAAATTCGCACCAACAAAATATCGATTACAAGCGATGAACGCGGTCTGGTAATCACCCTGTCCGGAAACGCTTTTTTCCGCACCGCCAGCGCAGACCTTAATATCGCTGAAACCCGCGACACCCTTCTGAAACTCGGTCAGTTTTTATCAAGCCAGGAACTTGCCAACCGTAAATTTCGTATAGAAGGTCATACCGATGCAGGGGATACCGATCCGGCCCAGTGGCGCAGTAACTGGGAGCTCTCTACAGCCCGCGCTGTTAATGTGTTGCATTATGTAACCGACTTCGGTGCCGATGAGCGGCGTTTTTCAGTTGCCGGGTATGCGGATACCCAGCCATTTTTCACGAACATCACACCCGAGGGTCGTGCCTATAACAGGCGCGTTGATATAATAATTCTGGACGAAGGTCACTTTTAGTGATACAATCTACGTTTATAAAGGACTGTACTTATGGATGATCAGGACGAT
>CAZXJV010000070.1:0-14755 GCA_964641135.1 uncultured Treponema sp.
AGACGTCCATTTTCGGGCAGCCCGATTTCGGGCAAGTCGTTTGTGGCAACACGTATCAAGTTTGTCAGCATCCTGCTAATGACGCAGTCCGTAGCGTTCAAGCCGGCGATCAAGGGACTGTCGGCTGATACCCAAAAGGGAAGCCGCATGTGTAAGCACACCGTTCGAGCATTCCAGTGCTTTGACTATGGCAGTTCGTTCAAGTTGATCAAGATTGAAACTGACGGACTGTGACTCAGTACTCGCAGGTAAATCAGAAGAGCCCCGGCAAATGTACATGCCCGGGATACTTCGTATAAGGTCCACGTTTTCGGTAAGAGCATGGATTGCCGCACGTTCCATCAAATTTTTCAGTTCCCGTACATTGCCGTTCAAAGGCAGGATGGCTATTTCTGCCAGAACATCGCCGCTCAGCTGCACTGTGTCTCTACGATGGACAGGAAGGGCTGAGGCAAGAAAATGCTGTGCTAATAGCGGAATATCCTCCTTACGATCACGCAGCGGAGGCAGTTCCAGCTCCAGCACGGCTATACGGTAGTACAAATCCTTTCTGAATGTTCCCCGGGCTGCAGCAGAACGAAGGTCCCGATTTGTTGCACACAGGATTCTTACATTGCAACAGTGTTCATCATCTGCGCCGACCGGACGGAAGGTGCCTGATTCAATAACTCTCAAAAGTTTTGCCTGCGCTTCCGGCGCAAGTTCACCTATCTCGTCCAGAAAAAGGGTTCCGCCATCGGCAGTCATAAATAACCCGTCACGGGCCGTTCGGGCATCGGTAAAGGCTCCTCCGCGATGACCGAACAACTCGCTTTCAAAAAGGTCACGAGGGATAGCAGCACAGTTCAGTGCGACAAAGCGACCGCTGGCTCTTCGGCTTTCAGCATGAATTTGCCTGGCGGCAAGCTCCTTTCCGGTACCGCTTTCACCATGAAGCAATACCGGCACATCACAGCCTGCAGCTTCGGCAATACGTCTGCGCACAGTATCTATCAATGATGAAACTCCAAGCAGAGCATGTTCACCGGCTCGCTCCCGGTTCAGTTCGGCGCAGATGCCGGCATACCGCCGTTCGGCCCGGCGGGCACTGACCAGACGGCTGATGCGCCCGATAGCGGATTGTAATTCAAAAACAGAAAACGGCTTGCGCAGGTAATCAAAAGCGCCAAGCCGCAAGGCTTCGATAACCGTTTCCATATCACCATGCCCGCTCATGACAACGAGCTCTACAGAACTGCGTTGTTCATTAATCTTTTTAATCAGTTCCAGCCCGGAATATTCCGGCAGGCGCACATCTACAACAGCAATATCCACCGTTTCACCTGCAAGAATGCCCAATGCAACCGAGGGACGATCTGCGATCAATACACGGTAGCCGGCGTTTTCAAGAAACTCGCGCAATTCGTTGAGAATTCGTGTTTCATCATCCACCAATAAAACCGAAAGCTGATTCATCCAATGCCTCCATTGGCGTTCTCTTTGTTTACAGCAGCTTCCGGAATGATAACCCGTGCAATGGCACCGTCATCAACCGGAATCAGCTCTATCCGGCCACCCATCTCCGTAACAATACCGAAAGAAATTGCAAGCCCGAGTCCGGTACCCTTTCCTTGCGGTTTTGTAGTGTAAAAGGGATCAAATGCCCGGTTGCGTGTTTCCTCGCTTATTCCGATACCATTATCCTGGACTTCCAGAACGACATCGCTGATGCTTCCATAACTGCGAACGGTAATGCAACCGGGAAGGGGGTCATCATTATCCATTCCGGCATCCCTGATCAGCCGTTCTTCTATCGAATCCCGGGAATTTGTCAAAAGATTAAGAATTACTTGTTCATACTTGAACGGATTACCGGTAATTTTTTGAATTGATTCATCCATCTCCGTTACCACATCAACACCATGAGTTGCAAGCTGTACACCGATCAAGGCAAGCGCATTTTCCAGACATCGGTTCACCGAAAAATCTACCGAATATTCTTCAGGATCTGTACGGGCAAAAATTCGTACATGGTCGATAATGCGGCGAACCCGTTCAATATCATCAAAAACCGCGCGGGTCTTTTCTGTCAGATAGTCCTGATCAAGCAAGCCTGCCATAAAACGGGTCTTCAAATTTTCAAGGGCAAAGCTGACGGCATTAAGAGGTTGGGTTATTTCATGGGCCATACCTGCTGCAAGCTCACCTATTGACGCCAAACGGGATTGCTGGTCAGCGACCCGTTCATGTTCCTTGCGCCGCTGAATCTCTGTAGCGATGCGCATTTCAAGGGTTTCATTCAATTCACGCAGGTGTTGTTCATTTTGGCGGATATCTGTTATATCACTTGAAATACGAATAACATGGCCAACCAGACCGTCACGGGCAGGAACAGGTATTGCCTCGTGCAGCCATATACGCTTGCCGTACACGGCTTCAACCCGTGTTGTTTCTCCCAGAAAAAAAGCACCGGAAAGAAGCATATCCTCACAGTTAAAGAACTCGCCTGTCAGCTCGTGTAAGTGCTTGCCGCTCATTTCCGGGTCCATAGTCCTGGCCCGGTCATTTGCCCAGCAAATGCGGGCGTCCTTGTCCAGATACAGAACAATACCGGGAATACCCTCGACAATAGTTTGAAACAGCACCTCACGATGCCGTAAATCATCGACAATGGTTGCGACCGCTGTATGTATTGCACCAAATTCCCTATACACAAGGTCAGCGGTTCCAAAATCAGCAACCTCGCCGGCAGAAATTCGGTGTGCAACCGTATCAAGATGATCAACGAGCGAACGCAACGGAGCAAGCATCAATCGCAACGCGCCTGTAGCAACAAGAACGAGTGCAGTCATCATGATAATTCCGAATAACAACAGACGCTTCCGTATTTGAAGAACGATATCCGATACAGGTAATTGACTGATTTCAGCCTTTATAAAGCCTGTAACCCGTCCACCATAATCATAAAAGGGATACAGGGCGACTGCGCGTGCAAGACTACAGTCCTTATCCCATACCGGTTGACCATTTTGAAGCAACTCCAGAACCTGGTCTGTGAGCGGGCAGCCGCATGTGTCATCCGAACCGTCAATAAAACGGGGAATACCGGCATTGTCAAACACAAAGATACCCCAGCACCCCGCATCCTGTATTTCCAGCTTGCGTAAAAAACTGCTGTCAAATGCCATACCGTATTCGCAGGCCCCCAGATATTCTCCGGATTGAAAAACAGGGACAACTACCCGAAAACCAAGTCCATGAATACCGAGATCAATTCCGCTTACGGCAGTTCTCAAGGTCAGTGCTGCCGCAATAATGGGACGCAGCGACCGGATATCATCTCCCCAATGATCGGGAGCATGCATGCGCAGGAGTGTACGGCCTTCGGCAAGATGAAAATGAAATTGGGAAACACGGTTGCGGATCAGTTCATACCGGGGTGAAAGATACCGGTGCAGGGATTCACGATCGCCGGCAGCCATTAGACCCTGGACAACCGGATCTTCAGCCACCGAAACCAGAGACAGTGCCGCACTGTCCAGTTCGGCACGGACAGCATGGGAAAAAGACTCACCAATCTGGCGAAACAGGGCCTGTTCCGCTGCTTCTACTGTCCGGGAAGATCCTTTAAAAACAAGAAATAAAAACGGTATATACAATAGAGCCTGTGTGAATACTACCAAAAGAACCAGGCGGGCAGTCAGGCCGGTTCGGACTCCGGGGGATTCGTTACGGGTAATAAAGGTTTCTCCTTACCAGGCAATGGTATCATTGATTATCTTTTTTTACCAGTTTTCCGTGATATACTGTACGCAAGATCCTCCGCTACGAAGGGGATTACGTATCGATTATATCCAGGAGAAAAAAGTGAAAGCTGTTTTGTTTGATGATTTACCTGCAGAAATCCGCCGTCAGCTCGAATCTCTGCTGCCTGATACCGGACTGATCGACAGCCTGGAATCAAAAAACCGGCTGGCTGCTGTCTGGAATGAAAAGTTCGACCTTTTCTGCTCACAGATCAACGCACTGGGTATGGACTTTACCACACACATGGATTTAATGGACAAGCGGGGCGCAATCCTTTTGACCTATTCAGGTTCGCTTATAAGTCTGGGACCGGAAAGCGATGAAGGCCGATGGCTGGAATACGCATCCATAAAATTCCGTACCGATGTTCCTGATATTGCCCACGGTAAAAGCGCCCGACTTTCCTGCCCGCTTGAACAGGGTCATCCTGCAGAATTTTCCGGTTGTTCGCTCAAAAAAACATCTTCTCTGTATCGCATCGCGGTATGCCCGGAAGGAACAACGAGCGAAGATCAACAAAAAAGAATTCGTGAAGCAACTATCTTTCTGACTAACGGATTTATACATATCAATAAATCACTCTCCACGGGTGAAGAAACCGGCCTTGAACAATTTAATCTGAAAACGATAGTGGCATATGTTGCCAGAAAAAATCAGCTGACCCGGCAACAGGCCCGCAGTGTTATTGATGATTATCTTTCGACTGTTGAAAGTGGTGTTCTGCTTGGAAGCCGTGTCAGTGTCGGTAAACTCGGCCATGCAGGCTTGAGGGTTCAGCCTGCACGCAAGGCACGAATAATAAAAAACCCTCAAACAGGCGCAGATCTGGTCATTCCGGCAAAAGCAGAATGCCTTGTACCCCGCTTCGGTTTCTCATCACTGTTTAAGGAAAAATGCAGCCGTATAGACCCGGATCTCTTTAAAGGCGATCCGGATGAACAGGAAGAACAGGACTGACGGCCTTTGCTGCTGGCAGTCCGGTAAACTGAATCCTTCCCGGATCAAGCCGGACAGCAGGCCCCGGAAAAACATTACCTCGGCAGGGCCTGAAGGGCATCCCTGATAGCCCGGGCTATGGCGTTGTCGTAATCAATAAAAGAAGCTTCCTGCAAGGCAGGCCGGGCAAGGGGGTTACCCGATGCGCCAAGGCTGATTACAAGCTGACGGATAAGACCTTTATCACGGGCATCATTGCCTTTCAATTTTTCAAGGGCATTGTACTGGGTCAGACGGGCTGCCATAAAACGCACAGCCTCATCACTGCCATTTACGCCAAGTGCCTGATAGGCTTTCAAGGTCTGTTCCAGCGTGGCATCATCACGGCGATCCAGAGCGATTACTTCAAGATATAAAGGCACATGACTGGAGTTCCGGTCACCGCTTGCGATCAATGCATTCAAGGCTGTTACACGCAATTTGCTTCCCGCCATACGCGCATGTGCATCATTTGCAACACGGTCAATTCCGATACGCAGGGCACGGGATGCAAGCTCCGCCTTGCGCTCAGCAGGTGCCCGGGATGCCAGAGAGGCTTCAAGGGCTGCCTGTTTTTTATCCATCTCCGGATGCTGTATTACTATATTCAGAAGAGGGTCTGTGGGATCTTCAACCATTACTGCAAGAGCTTCCCGTGCGGACTCGCGAACCTTTGACGGGCTTGAATACCAGCCGAGAGAAGCCATAAAAACAGCTTCAAATCCGGCAGCTTGTCCCATCAAGGAAAGAGCATGAACAAGGCCCCATGCTATTGTTTCCTGTTCCCGTGCCCGGGCAGCGACCGGTCCGTTATTAATTGACGTCAGATCCCGTACAAGCCGGGGAATAAACTCGACAGCCTTCAGGGTCCCAAGAGCAACAGCCGCCTCGCTTTTAAGAGCAGCATCGGAAGTATCGGTATACACATCATGAATCAGCTCAACCGAACCGCGGCTGTTCAATGCAACCAGCTCCTGGATAGCGATGCGGGCGATGCGTTTTTTGGCATGACGCTGGGCTGTCGATCCGGTATCAATCCGTGAAGAAATCACCTCTCCAAGGGCAAATTCAAAGATCGGAATGTTCTCCCTGTCCCTTTTTTCTGCAGCCTGGTTTAACAACGCAACCCGCTGTTCATCATCAGGAACTGTACGGTATAGCTGTTCCCACACCGCTGCATTTTCAGTCTGTGCCGCAAGGCTAATCATCAGTGCAGATACAATAATCATGCTGCCTGTACGCTTTATCATCATTCCTCCCATAAAAAAAACCAGGTTCATAAACTTGAAGAGTTAGCAGGATGCTGACAAAAACGATTACCTTTGTCAGCATCCTGTTAGATACGAATATGACTTATCGATCTACCCTCATATCATTTACGGCAGTACAAGAAGCTGCCAGGTTTGACTGCGTATCTCGCTTATCCTGCCGTTCCGGTCAAGGAACCGCATATCCGATACATTTCCGTTTGAATCATACCGGTATTCAATAGCTGAACGAACAGCACCCGAAGCCAGGTGCACAGATTCGCGGATCAATACCCCGTCCTTGTAGAGATACGCTGTGCGCCGCTGCACAACAGCAGATGCGTCAAATTCTGTTTCCTGTTCAAGATCACCGGCTGTACTGTAGCTGCGCTCATAGCGCTTTATCAGTTTACTGTTTCCATCCAGAATCTGTATTTCAACCGGAAGACCATTTTCATACCGGTACACGGTGCGTATCATCCCGCTTCCCGAAAAAGCTTCCCAGACAAGCCGGTTTCCCCTGGTATCATACTGATATGTCGAGGATGACTGGCGGCGCCCGGCCTCATCCAGCACTTCTTCAAACACCACCAGTTCATTCCTGGCTTCTCTGCGTATGCGGGAAACCAGATCGCCTGTTCCCGAGTACACTGAAACATTCTGTGCCCCGTCAGCAGAGTATTCATACTGCCGGCGTCCTGTGAGCCGTGAACGGGCATCACGTGTTTCTTCCACACTCAACCGTCCGGTACTATCATACTGACTGATTGTTGAACCGATAAGCTGCCCATCAGGAAACCGTGTTTCTGTTCCGGTCAAAACCCACAGATGCCGGGGCTCCTGTTTGACTTGTACAGGCCGGGGATCATCGGAAATATGAACAACAGCTTCAGGCGCGCCGGCACATGAGAAAAAAAACAGCCCAATAAAAGAAGCTTTAACCGCAGATCTGATCATACGCCCTCCTGATATACAGGCCTTTTAAAAAAAAAGCCGTCTCCCATAGTTATAAGGGAAACGACTGTATACTTTTAGTAAGTCCAAAATATCAAACTGTTATTCTTTTGACAAGCCCCGGACCGTCCTTCTGCCGCCGAAGATAAAAAGACCTATTGTAAGGGCAAGCATCCCAAGAGCAACAGCTATCCACAGGATGCTGCCTCCCGATGCTGCCTGATAATACAGGGTAGCGGTAATCCATGCCAGCACGGTCAGGTAGCTGACAGAAAGAATACCGTAAACCGTTCCTGTTTCCCGGATGATAGCCCCAAGCGCGGCTATACAGGGAAAGTAGATTAAAATAAACAGAAGATAGGCATAGGCCGCATGTGGATTGTTGCCGAACGCAGAACGCAGGCTTGCAAAAACCCCGGTATCGGAACCTATCGCATCTGCAACTTCAGACTCATCATCGGTAATGATGGAGATGCCGAGAGGGTCGAGAAGCAGGTCGACAAAACCCGCAAGTCCTTCAGGAATTGAGGCAAAGGCCGCTGAAACCTCCTCCAGGAAATTCCACTCATCCTGTTCATTTTCTCCGGATTCACCGCCTTCAGCGGAAGCTTCGTAAATCTGTCCGTACAAACCGTTCAAGGTTCCGACAACCGCCTCTTTGGCAAACAAGCCGGTAAAAATACCTACCGTTGCCGGCCAGTTGTCCTGCTCAATCCCCATCGGGCTGAACACCGGGGTTATGCCCCTGCCGATAGCTGCCAGAACCGATTCTTCACTGTCCTCGTTTCCGAAGCTGCCGTCTGTACCGATTGAATTAAGAAGACCCAGCAGGGCAACAACCAGCACTATAACCTTTCCCGCACGGGATACAAAAGAACGCAACCTAATCCAGGTATGACGCACGAGCGATCCGGCACGGGGCACGTGGTACGGGGGAAGCTCCATTACGAAGGGCGCTCCCTGTCCTTTGAACAACGTATTACGCAGCAAGAAGCCGGTTGCGACTGCAAGCACAATGCCGGCAAGATACAGGCTCATTACCACCGACCCGGCAGCAGATCCAAAAAAAGCTGCACCGAACAGGGCATACACGGGCAAACGTGCCCCGCAGGACATAAACGGGGTCATAAATACAGTCAGGTATCTATCCCGCTTGTTCTCAAGTGTTCGTGTAGCCATTACAGCCGGAACCGTACATCCAAAACCAACAATCAGCGGAATAAAAGCCTTCCCCGGCAACCCTATAACACGAAGGGCACGGTCCATAACAAAGGCTGCACGGGCCATATACCCTGAATCTTCCAGAAACGAAAGAAAAAAGAACATAAAAAACATGACGGGAATAAAGGTCGCAACTGTCTGTAAGCCGGCACCGATACCCCCTGAAAGCAGGGCAATCAGCCAGCCGGGAGCCGAAAGGTTTTCCAGAACAAGGGCAAGGCCATCCACAAAGACAGCTCCGAACAAAATATCAAAGAAATCTATAAAGGCACCGCCCAGTCCGAGCACCAGTGAAAAAAGGCCATACATTACCAGTAAAAACAGGGGTATTCCCAAAAAGCGGTTCAATACCACACGATCAATCCGCTCCGTTGCCCCGGTCCGGGTTTTCTCGTGTGCAAGCCGCACGCACCGTCCCGCACAGGAAGCAATCTGTTCGTATTTTGTTCCTGCAACAACTGCGTCAACAGCCTCGCCAAGTTTATTTTCCAGATCCCGTACAGTATCTGCAAGCTGACGGCCGTCGATAATGGAAGCGCTGCGACCGGTTAAAAAGGCGTCGCCTTCAAGAAGCTTCAGCGCAACCCAACGAGAAGATGTATTCATCTCGCCGGAAAGCGCAGTAACCCGGGGGGCAAGTGCATCCAGTTCCTTTTCAACCGCACCAGGATACCTGATTACATATCCCGACGGCGAAACCGATCCCAGTACAGAATCGATAAACTGTTTCAGCCTGCCTATGTCTGCACTGTTTGTAGCATTTATCGCGATAACAGGTACACCAAGATCCCGTGAAAGGCTGTCAGGATCAATAATCTGACCCTTGCGTTCGGCAAGATCTGTCATGTTCAGAACAACTATAACCGGTAATCCCATCTCGATCATATTCATTGTCAAAAACAGGTTTCTCTCAAAGTTTGAGGCGTCAACAATGTTTATAACAGCCTCGGCCTCACCGCCGAGAAGATAGTCCCGGGCGACTTTTTCATCCTCGGAATGTGATGAAAGAGAATAAATACCGGGCAGATCAACCAGCTGTACATTGAAGGAATCCAGAACCAGTGAGCCTGTTTTCTTTTCAACCGTTACACCCGGCCAGTTTCCCACGCGCTGATTGCTTCCTGTCAGAGCATTAAAAAGGGTTGTTTTGCCGGAATTCGGATTTCCTGCAATTGCAATTACGGTGCTTTTTTTCTTGTCCATCAGATACTCCGTATTTCCAGGGCTTCTGCCTCTGCTTTGCGCAGGCTCAGTTTAAAACCGCGCACTTCAATTTCTACCGGATCACCAAGAGGCGCCACCCTCAGTACTGTAAATGGAGTTCCGCGGGTTAACCCCATAGACAAAAGCCTGTCACGCCAGGCTGCCGAGCCTGAGGTATAACCGGTAACTTCACCCCTGCTGCCCGGCTGCAGGCTGCCGATTGATTCACTCATAACTATCCCCTTACAACGATACGTAAAACAATAAAAAAAACCGGATTACCGGTATAAAATACTACACAGCAGTGTGCTGAATAAGGATCGAACGTGCCAGGCTGCGGCCCAGCACAACAGTACTGCCCAACACCTCCACAAGCAAAGGATCGCGGTTTCCGCCCTGAATCATACGTACAGGTACACCGGGAACCAGGCCCAATTCCAGTAGCTGTACCCGTGTATCTAGTCCCCCTACACTGCGTATAACAGCACGCTTTCCGTTTTTCAGTTTTGACAGTTCCATCCGGGCTCCTTTACAGTTCTATTGTTAACCTCATCATACTTTACATATTCAGATATTTTTTGTCAACACTAGTTAACAAAAACAGATAAAAAAGGTTTGGCGAAGTCCCGGGAAAAATGCTATCTTTGAACCATGAACAAATCCATCCGGCTCTTGCTTATTATCGGTCTCACCCTGCTGTCAACCTTTATAGCTGTGTCCATACTGTTACCCGGATTTAACGGCCCTGACCGGTATACAAAAACAGGCGAAGTTACCGAAGGAACCCATGATTTTTTGCTGCCGGTTCCGGGATCATCACAAAACCGCCTGTTCCAGGATTCGGTAATGATAGAACTCACAGAAGAAAATTACTCACGCGCCTATCAGGAAATATACGACTATCGTGAAGAATATTACGGCAGGCCGATACGTCTCGACGGTTATGTAACCTGGCAGGATTCAGGACAAACTGATCAGTTCTTGATAGGACGGGATTTGTTCTGGTGTTGTGAGTCTGATGTCTATTTTATAGGTTTTGTTGTAATTTCAGACGAAACTCCGAACGAACGTACAGAGCTTGCGGTGACAGGGACGCTTGAGGCAGTCCCGTACACCGATCCGGAAAGCGGCAAGACCTTTCTTGTGCCTGCAATAAAGGCAGAAAAACTGCAGCCTGCCGGTAAACCTGTGAATCAGGTATCCTGGTTCTGATTTCCCGGTTCCGACAGGACAGCAATCAGTTCAACCGGGCTCCAGGGCTTGCTGAAAACTGCAAGTACAGAAGGATTCTGTTTTACCCGTGCTATTGCCTGCTGATCAGCATGCCCGGTAATCATTACAGCCTTTATGAATGGATACCGATCATGCACAATATCCAGAAACACATCTCCTTTCATGCCGGGCATCAGCCAGTCGGAAATGATGTACACAACTTCCACCTCTTCCCGGTACAGTTCCTGCACAACTTCCAGAGCAGATTCCGCGTCAGTCGCCTGCTCATAGATATATTGAGTCCCGAAAACCCTTTTCAGTTCCTGGATTATTGATACAAGGATCAGTATTTCATCATCAACACACAGAATCGCCTTCTTTACCGACATGGCACACCCCGCATCAAGAAGTTGTATCAGAAGAAAGATACCACCAAAGCCGTGTAACTCTCCTTCATCATCACTCCTATTCTCGCTCATTTATTAAAAAAGTCAAAAAAAACTGCAGGAAGAGCTTTAAAAACATTTTTTCGGGGTGCCCGTATACGTGTTTTTCGGGAAACTGTGCAATTCTTGACAGCTGCCATGATTGGTTATACTATTTGCTCATCCCGGAATACCATTCAGGGCTTTAAAGCGGATGTCGTATAACGGCTATTACCCGAGCTTCCCAAGCTCGTGACGGGGGTTCGACTCCCCTCATCCGCTCTGTCCGGAATCATAAAAAAGTACAGAGCGCGTTTTATACCTGTGGTTCATTCCCCCGGAAAGAGTACTGTTATCCTGGTTCCCCGGGTATTGTCGTGCTCCACCGACCCTCCAAGCTGCTGTGCAAGTGCATATACAAGCATAAACCCGAGGCTGCGTACATGTGGAAAGTCAACGCAGGTGTCCATCCCGACTCCGTCATCCGCAACTGTCAACCTGTACATTCCTTCAGTTTGAACAAGCCGTATTGTCAAAGTTCCACCTTTTTCGGTAAAGGCGTATTTAACCGCATTTGAAATCAATTCGTTCAATATCAGTGCCACAGGCATGGCGGTCTGAAGGGTAAACCATATCTGGTCAACATCACGGATCAGGGTAACTCGTGAAAGTACTTCGTGCCAGGAAACAGATAATTCTTCAAGAACATGATCGATGTAATCTTCCATGTTCAGGGAAAGAAAGTCACCGGACTGATACAAAAGCTCGTGCAGCTGTGCCATGGACTGTATACGTTGATGTGTTTCCTGCATCAACAGCCTGTCATGATCATCACGGTATTGGTCTGCCTGCAACGCAACAAGACTGGATATAACTTGTAAATTGTTATTTACACGGTGGTGTATTTCTTTTAAAAGTATTTCTTTTTCACGGAGAGAACCCAGGATTCTGTTTTCATACTGAACCTGTTCACTGATATCTCTGGATAGATATAAAACGGAATCCGCATCAAATTTAACGCACCGGGCTTCAAAGTGGCAGGCACCGGCCGGTACTGCAAGCTGATAGCGAAATACCTGCATCCGGCCGGTACTCAGAACCTCGGCGATAACACTCTTGAACATGGTAACCTGTTCAACAGAAAAATCAATCTCGCAAAGATTTCTGCCTATTAAATCTTGCGGGTCACGGGCCAGCAGATCACGGTTATTATGAGAACAGTCAATATAATTACCCTGACTGTCGATTATAAAGTATAAATCCGGTAAAGCAGAAATCAAAGCCTTGTGGCGCCGTTCGCTTTGGGCCAGCAGATCAAGATGGTTTTTAAGTTCCAGTGTTTTAAAAGCAACCTGACGACGCAGCAGCAGTATAAAAAGAAACAAAATGAAAAGTACAAGCAGCAAGACTACCGAGGCAGTCCACACATAGCGCATATCAGGCAAGGGGGCAAGGGTATTGCCCAGCCATGACCTCTCTATCTCGCGAATCCGCCTGAGGGGTATCCGGGAAAAACCGTTTTCAATCTGCACCATCAGTTCATTACGGCCGGACTGAACAGCGCGGTGAAACTGGCCGGTATACAGTGTGAAGGTATATCTGTAATCCTGATCAAGATTGTACCGGTACAAAAAGTATGTAGCGGGTGGTTTATCAATGCAAAAAACCCGGATTTCCAGATCCCGGGCAGCCCTTATAATGTCTTCATAGCTTTGATAATAAAGAAGGTCGGTAACACCGGCATTGAGCAGGACATCAACGCAGGCATCCCCTTCCTTGACGGCGATACGAAAGCCCCGTAAATCAGATATGGTATTGATACCGCTGATTGAACGATGAAAAAAAACCGGTACATCTATACTGGTATACGGGGCGCTGTATATATACCGTACAGCCCGCTCGGAGGTATAAAAAAAAGTATCTATGACATCTCCGTTGCCTGCCTCCATCTCTTTCAATGCTTCTGCCCATGGCAGTGCCCGTAAAGCCACAGTACGGCCGGTGATTGCTGACCATTCATTCCATAAGTCTATCAGGATTCCCTGAACCTCACCTTCAAGGGTGCGAAACGAATAGGGGGGATAATTGTCATCAAGCAAGACACGCACAGGTTTATCCAGGGCTGAAACAGTATGGACAAGCAAAAACAGGGCAAGCATTGCTACAATCTTCATATGTTCAGTATACTCCATGTGTATGAATCTTCCCATACAACAGGTATTACAAATTTTTGAAAACAGGCCGCCAATCAGTGTGTACTATGTACCACAGACCGATTCTACCATGCTTTTGGCTCGCAGGTTTGCTGCAGCATTGGTACCGCCCGCGGTTATGCTGACCGACTTTCAGACCGGAGGCAAGGGCCGTATTTCAGGCCGGCACTGGCTTTCAGGCCCCAAGGAATCCCTTTTATGCACCCTGGTTCTTGAAGGGCCGCCTGTGGCGGGTTTTACCCTGAAAATCGGCCTTGCCGCAGCCCTGGCGATTGAATCCATCACCGGCGGAAAATTGACACCGAAGATCAAATGGCCCAATGATATTCTGATAAACGGACGTAAAATCGCAGGAATCCTGTGCGAAAGCGACGGAAAAACCGTACTGGCAGGAATAGGCATCAATCTTGCCCAGACCTCATTTCCCCCTGAAATTGAAAAAAAGGCTACGTCACTGCTGATCGAATGCGGACTCGGTGTTGAGCCAGGCACCATGCTTGTTCAGATATTACAAGATTTTTTCCGGTTATCTGATGATGCGGCACTCATTAACTGGCACGGAGAAACAGAAGCCCGATTATGGAACAAGGGGAAGCATGCGATCTTTAACTCCGGAGACCCGATTGCACATGAGTATGTTTCCGGAGTAATTCAGGGAATCAATCACGATGGAGCCTTACGGATGAAACTAAGCGATGGAACTGACCGTATCCTGTATTCGGGTGAATTTGAATAAACAGGCTTGACTTACGGTACGGTACTGTACTTTCCGGTAATTTCGGAACGCCATTCCGGACGTTGCTCTCTTCCTTCCCACTCGATTGTACGGACAATTTTAAAATGACGCGTATCAACCGGGTTTTCAAAGAAAACAACAGCAAACCGTCCCTGTCCTATGTACACAACCCGCTCGTTGTGACCGGGCTGCTCGGCATCCTGAAGGTATTTTAAAATACAGTCAAAGTGGACCGGTTGCCCGCTTTGTTTATCTGTCATTGCCGAAGTAACATCCTGAATGGGTTCACCGCACCGTGGACACGGCGGTGTAGGCAGCGGCGGCGGCAACGGTATTTCCGGAATCTGTATTCTGGCCGCAGGAATATCTTTTGTTACGGTACGAATATCACCCTTGACTGAACGTTGATCACGGTTTTCACTGCGGGCTGGTCTGCCGGAATTGGTATCCCGGCCTTGCATACGCTGGCCTCTGCTATCCCTTCCGTCCCTGTTTTCCCGGCCGGTATCTGTACGCTTTTCATCCCTGCGCGGTGCAGGGCGGCCGCTGCCGCCCCGGTGACGCCTGCCCCGCTCACGCCGGCTGCGTCCATCACTATGCTCGCTCATGCTTGATTTCCTTGACTTCAATCAGTTTGTTGCTCAGAACCAGCGCAATACGCTGGATTGCACCCTGGATATACCCATCATCCCGAATTTTTTCTTTCAGCTCGAGGATTTTAGGGTTAACCGGTACATTCTGTTTCGCCATTATTCACACTCCGCGAAGGCATCAGTGATATGA
>CAZXJV010000071.1:0-14570 GCA_964641135.1 uncultured Treponema sp.
GCTTCATCCTTGGGTCCAATCCTGATCAGACGGGCCGCATTTACGATCGGACCCAGAACCGGAATACCGTCTATGGTTGTTCCAATCTTTGCCGGATCGTCATCAAGAAAGGTCACAACTGATCCAAAAATCTCTTTTTCCCTGATTTCTCTGGCAAGCATGGTACCGGCTATACCGGCGCCTATTATGGTAATGCATGGTTCTGCATGATCCTGTATCACCTGTGTTCTCCCGTGGGCCTTCATGGCCGTGCTATCATTTCAAATGAAAAATCAATCAAAAACTGTTCGTTATACAGATCCAGTTTTACCTTTGCCCGCCCTTTACGCTTATCAACCTTGACAATTTGTCCTTCAAGTCCCTTTAAGGGTCCTGAAAGAATCTGGATACGGTCCTGTTCGTCAAAAATGACACGGGAGCGTTCTGCAATTGGTCCTGTGGAAATAAAATGCATCAATGTTGATAAATCCCGTCCGGCAAGAGGGGCAGGGTGTGTATTGTCCGGCAGAAATCTGAAAAAACCTTCTGTTTGACGTAAAAACCAGCGTAATTCTTTGGAAAATTCGGTTGTTTCCAGAAACAGATATCCGGGAAATACTGGAGCGATCTCCATGATTTCCTTGCCCTGGCGTCGTACCTGCATCCTGCGACGTGGAAAATGCAGACGAATCCGGTCATCACTGAAGCCGGAATTGATGCTGGTTACTTTCTTTATATAGCGATCCTCCGATCGGGTACGGACCTGGAGGGCATAGAAGTTCATCACGTAAAAGAATACCATAGGCATATTAAAAAATAAAGGGGAATTACTGTTATCCTTGGCAGGGCCCTCCAGGAACTTCAATTTTTGAGGAGCCCTTGTGCCGATATCAACAAAATTGATAGCAGTATATAAGGCTTGCTGTTTTTTTGCCGATAAGTGTAGCGAAGACGGGAGGGTTTATGTCCAAATCGCGTATTGCTGTATTGTGCGGTATTTTGCTTATGGGAAGCGCAGTTCATGCGGCAACGGTTCTTGTCGCTGTTATGCAAAATGAACAGGCGCCTGCAACCGCCCTTCAGATGAGTTCTGCAATGGAAGATCAGATTCTTGGTGCCTACTTTGATTGGGGCCACATCGTTACAAATGATGAAATAACAAGTGAAGGCTCCAGTTTTACGGAAAAGGGGTACGGCCTTGGTCCAGCACGCGCTGTTTGGGCAGATTTCATGCTGGTGATTTTGCTTGAATACAGTCCTGTTGAAGTAGTAGACTCATCATTGGGAATAACCTATGCCCGTCTTTCCGGTATCAGCTGGCGGATGGTTCAGGTTCGTGATGGTATTATTCTTGTAGAAAAAAAACTGCCGCCGACATCAGTCCCTGTTTCCGAACCGGATCCCTACCGCAGAGCACGGATATTGGCGGACACAATTGCAAAAGAAAGCCGTGATGCCCTGCTGGGTGCCAGGAGGTAATGAATGTTATCCAACACTATAGTACGTAGAATTGTCCTGTTTCTGTCTTTAATACTCATACCTCTGTGTTCAATATGGGCCGTGTGGGAGGGTAATGCAGGGATTGCTGCTGCATCCGAATTCCCCGGTTCAGGTTTGTTCGCACGTAGCGATCTGTTTCCGCGAAATACGATTGTAGAGGTTCTGAATCTCGAAAAAGATATTACTGTTCGTGTTGTTGTAGTAGGAAGTTCCGGTGTATCCGGACTGATTGCTACTCTTTCCCCGGAAGCAGCACAGGCTTTGAATATTCGTCCGGGGTCCGTCGCCCGTGTCCGGATCTCGATACCTTCGTTGATTGCCGAGCGTTCAGCTTCAGCCAGAAGTTCAACAGAGGTTCCTTCCGCAGCACGCGATCCGGATATCAATCCTCTTTTAAATCTGACATATGAATCCGGAATCCCTCTTGCTGTAACAGCATCTCCGGCCGAAGATCCTTTATTACCCCTTTCCCAGCTGAATGGAATCCCTGAAGCCCCGGCTGTAAGTCTTGTTGAACCATTGTCAGCTGATCCGTCGGGTTCTGCGGCAGCCGTTACGTCTGCTACCGCAGAAACGTCTGCTACCGCAGAAACGTCTGCTACGGCAGAAACGTCTGCTACGGCAGACGTAGATTCCATGGATACATCACAAACCGCTCCACTCGCCCTTGCCGATACCGGGCCGGTACTTACAAATGGTTCAACAGCATCTCCTGTTGCTGAACAACCATATGCAGATGTTCCCATGCAAGATCCGGTTCTCTCCGACAACCTCTTTTTTGATGAGCCTGAACTGTTTATCGCAGGGGCAGATGAACCGGATGCCGGCGACGTGGCCGAAAGCGAAACAATAGCACAAGAGGAAATCTCGTCCGAACCTGAAGCAGAAACCGTAGCACAGCAAGAAGTTCCTGCAGAACCTGTGGTTCCTGTTTTTACACCCGTAGATGAAGTAGTCCTTGTTCCGGCAGAAAACAGACCTCCACAGGCTGTTGCAAGCTCTGCCGAACTTGTACGGGAAGTACCACCTGTCAAACAGCCCCAGCCCGCTGCGCCAGCACCTGTCGCACGGATAGAAGAGGCCCCTCCTGCCGGTACACGGCCGGTTGCTCAAAAGCCGGAGGTTGCTCCCATCAAGGAACTTCAACCAGTTTCTGTACCGGAGTCAAAATCAGTACCTTCCAGCGCTGCAGTTCCTGAAATACCTGTACCGGAACAAAAAGTTCCGGCAGAAAGTACTCGATCTGCTGAGCCTGTCCGTCCTGCCGTGACACCGCCTCAGCCGGCAACGGCGATACAACCACAAGCTGCAGTACAGACACACCCGGTTCCGGGCACGGTTTCAGGACTGCCTTTTATAACTACTTTCGAGCGAAACAGTTTTTATATTCAGTTAGCTGCTTATAGCGACCCTGTTAATGTACGCCGTATTGTTGATACCTGGGGGCGTCAGTATCCAGTCTGTGTTGAACGCTCGGCAGGCCGGTCAGGTGATGTATACAAGGTATACATCGGTCCGGTGCGCCGTGATGAATCCGGTGCGGTACTTGAACGCTTTAAACAACTTGGTTTTCCTGATGCTTTTCTCAAACGGGTACCTTGATGGAATGGCTTTCCGATATATCAGAGATTGCAAAACGATCTCCGTTGTTCGCCGGTCAACGCATCCATATAAGGATTATTGCAAATCCGGCAGCCGGCGGATTTACTATCAGACGGAGGGTACGGGAACACCGTATTTCGTTTCAGAATGCGGTGTACCGCGTTTCAGGGATTGATCCTGTCGCATACATTGTAGACTGTCTGGTTTATAAAACGGAACATAAAGGTCATGGAGCAGAAATTGCTCTGCGCATCCTGCACGAGATTGAGCAGGCACCGGATGAACGTTGGCTTCTTGTTATTGCCGGCGGTGATGGAACCAGTCACGAAATACAGTCAGCATGTGCCGAAGCTGTTTTCAATGCCCGGGTAAGTTCAGTTGTAAAGGAACTTTGTATTCTGCGTCTGCCATTGGGTACCGGGAATGATGGCTCCGACGGCAGATTCTTGCATGAAAGTATTGCTCTGCTGTCGGCTTCAAAAACCACCTGCCCTATACGCGCCGTATCTGTAACACACGGTGGTTTTGATGCTCCCCGGTATGCCTTTAATATAACCAGTGTCGGCTTTGATGCCTTTGTTACCCACATGACCAACAAGGTTAAGCGTTTTTTTCCCGGAGATATTTACAAGGTTTGGGTAGATCTTTCATGTCTCTTTTATAATGGCCTGTATCCTGTAGAACCAATGACTGTATCCGTTTTTAACAACGGGCATGCTGTAGCCCGTTACAGGGAAGAAACCCTGTTTGCTCTGATGGGCGCAAGCGGAAACCGTACTTATGGTGCAGGGATCAAGATTCTTCCGGATGCAGCGAATATCTGTACTGTACAGGATATGTCATTGCAGCGAAAGCTCGGCCTAAAACCTCTGTTTAAGGCGGGCCGTCATCGCGGGCTTGATGTTGTTCATTTGTTTGAGGGAAACAAGCTCGAAATACAGTATGGTCGAAAAATACTGCTCCAGCTTGATGGAGAATCTCATCTGCTGGAGCCTGATCATTTTCCTTTGACAATGGAACTTACAGAACCGTTATTTAAAGGTCTTTATCAAACACCGTGACAGTGTTTGTATTTCTTTCCTGAACCGCAGGGACAGGGTTCATTTCGTCCTACCTTGGGCATTGTGCGAACAACCTGGGCTGATTCAGGCCGGCTGGCCGAAAGCGGTCCTGCTGCCTGTGCGGGTTTTCCACCGGCAGACGAGTGTGTCTGGGAACCGCCGAATACCTCCGGGGAGTTGTGTTGTGCCGATCCATCTATGCGACGCAGATTCCGTGCAGGAACCCGTTCATCCTGGGTTCGAACCTTGACCAAACATACTCTGGTTGCAATTTCCAGTCTTATCTCGTCAAGCATACGGTAAAAAATATCAAAGCCTTCAAGTTTGTATTCTGTCAGCGGATTCTTCTGTCCATACGAACGCAAATATACAGCTTCACGCAGGCTTTCAAGATTTTCCAGATGATCCAGCCACTTTCGGTCTATTGCCTGCAGGTACTGATACCGTATGAACATGTTAATATTGTCACGACCGGCAAGAGCCAGTTTTTCATCCAGCTGCTTGCGGATCTCTGTGATAATCGCAGCCTTTGCTTCTTCGGGCTCGTTGGTGCACAACTCGATCATATCTGCATGTAAAGAAAGTCCGAATTGGGTTCGGCACGTATCAACCAGCCTTTTCAGGGCTTCATCGCCCTGTTTTCGGCGATGTGCTGTCCAATCGTCAATCAGGTCTTCAATACTCTCTTCGACGGTTGCAAGAATGCGTTCAACCAGATTTCCATCGGATAGAATACTGTCCCGCTGTTTATAAATAAAGGTTCTTTGTTCGTTCAGAACATCATCGTATTCCAGCAAATGTTTACGTATCTCAAAGTTCCGTTCTTCAACCCGTTTCTGGGCTTTTTCGATGCTTTTATTAAGCCAGGGATGTACAATCGGTTCTCCTGCTTCCATGCCTATCTTTGACATCAGGCGTTTCAGGTTTTCGCCGCCGAACAGGCGCATCAGGTCGTCATCCAGGGAAATGAAGAACTGTGAACGGCCGGGATCACCCTGTCGACCCGATCGTCCGCGCAGCTGGTTGTCAATACGGCGGCTTTCGTGACGCTCTGTACCGATTACATACAAACCGCCGAGAGATTTCACTTCCTCATAGTCGGACTTCCATTTACGGTATTCTTCATCCAGAATTTCACGATAGTGTTCCGGTGTCGCATTTGTACCGGCTCGTTTGCGGGCCCGGTATTCCGGGTTTCCACCCAGCTTGATATCTGTACCGCGACCTGCCATGTTGGTGGCAATCGTAATAGAACCCTTTGCACCGGCTTCTGCAATTATCAGGGCTTCGCGAGCATGATTCTTGGCATTCAACACCTCATGTCGTACACCACGTTTGGTCAGCAGATTGGAAATACGTTCTGATTTTTCGATGGAAACAGTACCTACCAGAACCGGTTGACCGCGCTTGTGTGCATCTGCAATTTCATCGCACAACGCCTGCCATTTTTCGGATTCGTTCAGGTACACGACATCATCATCGTCAATACGTGCAACCGGGAGGTTTGTAGGAATTACAACAACATCAAGACCGTAAATTTTGTTGAATTCGACAGCTTCTGTATCCGCAGTTCCGGTCATACCGGAAAGCTTTTCATACATGCGAAAGAAATTCTGGAAGGTAATGGTAGCCATGGTACGATTGCGCTGGGCAATGCGTATGCGTTCCTTGGCTTCAATTGCCTGATGCAGGCCGTCAGAATAACGTCGTCCTTCCAGAACGCGGCCGGTAAACTCGTCAACAATCTGTACCTGACCGTCGCGGACAACATAATCAACATCGATTTTGTACAGAGTATGTGCCCTGATAGACTGGGTAAAATAGTGTATATACTCGAAGTTTTCTTCGTCAAAAAGGCTTCCCGTTATCAACCCTTTTTTTTGCAGGATTTCCTCAATGTGGTTCATTCCCTGATCTGAGAAAGAAACCCTGCGGTTCTTTTCTTCAAGCTTGTAGTCGCCTTCAATCGTATCTCCGTTTACCTCGTCGGGGTACTCACCGGTTTCAGGGTTTCGCTTGACCTCACTCAAAAGGGAAATAAGTTTATCAACCTCAAAATAACGTGCGGTATCATCCTCTGCTGCTCCCGAGATAATCAGCGGGGTACGCGCCTCGTCTATCAAAATGGAGTCAATTTCGTCGACTACTGCAAAATTGAATTCACGCTGCGTTTTTTCGCTGGCGTCCCATTTCATGTTGTCGCGAAGATAATCAAAACCCAGCTCGTTGTTTGTAGCGTAGGTAATATCGCAATCATAGGCCTTCTTTCGTGAATCATTATCCATATTGGAAAGGATGGAACCCACGGTAACGCCCAGATAGTCGTACACTGGACGCATCCAGTCGGCATCACGTTCCGCCAAATAATCATTGACCGTGACTATGTGTACACCCTTTCCCGATATGCTGTTAAGGTATGCAGCAGCTACCGACATCAGGGTTTTGCCTTCACCGGTTTTCATTTCAACTATACGTCCGGTGTGCAGTACCAGTGAACCGAGAATCTGTACGTCGTATGGGCGTTCGCCCAATACCCTGCGGGCAGCCTCACGGGCCAGAGCAAAGGCCTCGGGAAGGAAACTGTCAAGATCCTCTCCATTGCGGTAACGGCTGCGGAATTCGGCTGTTTTTGTTTTAAACTCGCCGGCTTCGAGACAAAGAGCCCATTGCTCTTTCTCATTTATCTTTCTGAGCAGGGGTAACAGAGCCTTAATGTCACGTTCGTGTTGTGAACCGAAGAAAAAGCGGATGATTTTATCTGTAATCATTGATACAATGTACTGAATCTCGGCCCATGTGGCAAGTCTGCATCAGATCGGGATTCCGCTGGAGGATGTTTATTCATGAGTTATGTATTCCGCAGAATCGCTACTGTATATGCCGCTGTGCTTGTACTGTTGTCTTTAAGTTCATGTATGGCAGGGCGTTCCGCTTCAATGGAACGGGAAACCCTGTTTCGTTTGAACTACGGCCGGTTCGAAGACGAAATCGATCTGTTCAATCTTGAGGGGAATCAAACCGGAACAGATACCCAATTGTATATGCGTGACGGTATGTTCTATATCGTAAACCCGGGAGCCAGGAAGGTATTACAGTTTACATCTTTCGGAGATCTTCTTTCTGTTTTTTATAATCCTGATTTTAATCCGCATCCTTCCTTTGCTTCTGCATCTGATGGCGAGCTTAATACTGCTGCTACCCGCAAGGCGATCGCCCATCCGTTCAACAATCCATCCTGGCTTGCAGTTGATAACCGGAAACGTTTGTATGTTGTTGATCGGGTACCCGGCGATCGGCAGGAATATGACACTTCGGTTCAGGTTGTTCTTAATTCAGTGGTTTTGCGTTTTGCTCCGGACGGCCGGTTTATGGATTATCTTGGTCAGGAAGGTGCCGGTGGAACTCCTTTCCCGCCGATTACCGGAGTTTACGTTACAGCAGCCAATCAGCTTGTCGTTGTGAGCAGGCATATGAGCGGTATCATCGTGTACTGGTATGCAGAAGATGGTCAGCCGCTGTATCGAATACCTGTCAGCTTTGAAAGTTTGCCTGTACCGGGCGAGAATCCGGAAGGGGTATTTCCATCTCTTGATAAGGTTCTTCCTGATCATTCCGGTGGACGCCTATACCTGAAAATAGACTATTATGTCAGCGATACTGACAGCGCTACCGGCGTTCATGCCGGAATCAGTTTTGATCGCAGCATGATTTATCCCCTGGATCTGTCTTCCGGGCAATATCAGCAGCCGATTGAAATACCTGCTTACCAGGGGGTCGAAAAAGATAATCTGGGCACACTCACGTTTACAAAACCTTATGAGTTGCTCGGTATTACCGGCGGCGGATGGATTTTTCTGTACACTCCGGAAACCGGAGGTTATGCCCTTGAGTTAATGGACAGCCGCAGCCGCAGGATGCAGCGCAGATTTATTGAAATACGTACTGAGGAGCTTGTGTATAATACCTTGATGCTGTCTCCGGACGGAATTATTTCCGCTCTTTTGGCAACTGCTACAAATGCCTCTATTGTCTGGTGGCGAACAGATGCCCTGATCGGAGAAATCAGACGATGAAAACTGACGACCCTGATGTACATCCTTCGTTGCAACCCGGAGATCTTGACGCCGACGAGCCCGTTGTTTTTCATTACAACAGGCGCCGCAGGCTGGAAAATGGTCCTCAGGAGGTACGCCGGGCCTATGAACATCCTGTAATTCCGCAAAGCGGTTTTATGCGTGTTTTGGTTGCCAATCGTGCGCTGAAAAGTATTTTCTTTTCAATTATCATCATGTCTGTGGTCATAGTGGTTGTAACCATGGTTTCCGGAACCCCGGATAAAGTGATCCTTGCCGGAATACCGCTTGAACTGAAAGCCTTTCTGTTTGAAGAAACAGTCTACGTAACCCTTTCTGCCGGCTCGGATGCAACACTGAAGCCTGCAAATCCGGTATTAATCGAGGCGATATTGACTGTAACAGACCGTACGGGAACCGAACTGGATAACAGGGAACTGATGACGGTCTGGAATGGCGGGTTACAGTCTATGCGTGCGACCTTTGTGGATCATGAGCTTGTCCGGATTACGGCTCAAGTTAAAATTGACAAAAGCGATACTATATTGTATGTACTTATAGAGCGTTAACAGTGTATTGACAGACCTGACGCCAGTCATCGGCCTGTTAATCAGCAGTAGTCAAGGAGTTTCAGATGTTACAGTTTTATTTTCTGACCATATTGCTGAATACGGTAACCGGCCTGGTTTTGATGTATGTAAATTCGGAAGGCGGTGATGAAGCAGAACCGGGTGGAGAAGGGGGCCTCACTGCTCTTGTAAAGGATGATACCTTCCGTCTTATTCTTGGTATTTTGAGCTGTGTAACCGGCTTTTTCAAGCTTTTGACAACGATACGCGGAGATGTTCCTGTCGTTGGTGATCTGGTTCCGGCTCTTGCCGGACTTGCAGGCGGTTTTACCCTGCTGTATGATTTTTATAAGACCCGCTCAAGCATCGATCCTGATCAGTTACCCCGGTTTATTCAGGTTATTGTATCCAGCAAGCGATACGTCGGTATGGCCTGTTTGATAGCAGCAGGTTTGCATTTCCTGTTTCCGACAGTACTGTTCCTGTGAGATTCTGATGAAACAATCAGTAGCCGGAATACATTATAAAGACGGCACCTTTCTGATCGGGAAACGTCTGCCGACAGGCGATATGGGAAACCGCTGGGAATTTCCCGGCGGTAAAGTCGATCCCGGTGAAACCCCCAAGCAGGCACTTCAACGCGAGTTTTTCGAGGAAATGGGGGTTGAAGTACAAGTCGGTGAACAGGTTGCTGTTGCCGGTTTCAGTCATCGTGATTCTCCGGTACGTCTTGAAGCCTATGAAGTCTTTATACCTGACGATACTACTGTCGTTTTGACAGAGCATACCCAGCTGGCACGAGCCAGCCTGGATGATATCGAAAAAATGGATTTTGTGGACTCCGACCTTCTGTTGGTACCCCTGTTGCGCAGGTGGCTTGAACATGACTAGATCAAGCCCGGGCGTATTCCGGACCCTGCGGAGATGTGCCCCGCAGAGGTTTATTTTCTGTTTATCTGTCCCGTGTCTGCTTTTTTTTACGATTTTTTTATTTACGGCCTGCGACAGGAAAGAAAGTCTTTCATCCCTTTCTTTTCCGTCTACTCCAGCTGTTTCATCCAAAGACTCCTATGCACTGTTGATCGATCCGTACATTTCCTTTCGTGATATACCCGGAAGCGGTGGAATTACCATGACACACGGCAGGCGCGGCGAAGTGTACCGGATAGTCAGTAAACAGTATATCGGTACCGGTGCTTCGTCGGTTTTATGGGTCGAACTGGAACCTGGGTGGATTACTTCTTCTTCATTACTGCAGTATTCAAGTTTTGAGCGTGCCCGGCGGGCAAGTCAAAGTCTGGACTGAAAGACTTTAGAACAGCATCTATCTTTTTTCGTTTGATTTTCCTGAAGTGCTGCGTCCAAGTTGTCCGCAGGCTCCTCCAATTTCACGACCGCGGCGGCGACGCAGGGTTACATTCAAGCCTGCTTTTTCAAGCCACTGTACAAATCGTTCTGTCTCGCTGTGTCCCGGTGTTGTGAACGGAAGATTGTTGACAGGATTCCAGGGAATAATATTGATGTGTACATCAATCGGCCGGGCAAATTGTTCTAAAAGGGATGCATGCTCCCTGTCTGTATTTACACCGGCCATAACAGCTGCCTCAAGGGTAACACGCTTGCCGGTTTTTTCGTTGTAGTACCTGATTGCATCCTGCAGTTGTTCAAGATTCCATTTCCTGTTGACGGGCATGAGGCTTGAGCGCAACTGATCATCAGCGACCGTCAAAGAAACAGCCAGCCTGATATCCGGTCCATTATCTGCCAGATCCCGTATTCCGTCGCACAAACCGCAGGTTGAGACCGTGATACGTCTTCTGGAAAGTCCGCGTCCCTGTGGGTGAGTCAAAATCTGTACAGTTTTTCTGATTGCAGGTAGATTGAGCAGGGGTTCACCCATCCCCATAAAGACGATGTTGTCCAGTTTGCCAACGGTGTCTTCAAGATGGAAGAACTGTTCAATGATTTCATCTGCAGAAAGGTCGCGTGTATAACCGATATGACCGGTTTGACAAAAGGCACATCCCATGGGGCACCCGACCTGGCAGGAAACACAGGCTGTTTTACGGCCTGCTGCATCAGTCAGCAGTACTGTTTCAACAGCCTGTCCATCCGAAAGAGAGACCTGGAGTTTAACTGTTCCGTCGGTATCTGTCAGTGTTTGTGTTACTTGTGTAGAAAAAATCCTGAATGCTGAACCGAGCCTCTGGCGTTCTTCCAAAGGCAGATTGGTCATAAGATCAAAGCTGCGGGCTCCATCAGCAATCCACCTGAATACCTGTTTTGCCCGCCAACCCTGTGAAAAACCAAGCAATTCTGTCAGTTCCTCCGGAATAAGGCCGGAAATGCTCTTGACCGGGGTATCTGACATAGTGCTAGTTGCGTAATCTGTCCAGCATTTCGTTTATCAACTGGTTGCGGATGCCAAGTTTCTGAAAATCCTGAAGAACTTCAATTGCCCGTTGGCGTTCACCGTTATTTACATAACACTCTGCCAGCTCAAGATATAATCTGAAGTTTTTTGGATCTGATTGTATCAACCTGGAAAGACTTACAGCTGCGTCAGGATATTTCCCCTGAATTTTACAAATCATTGCCAGACCGAGAACCGCGTAGACATCAAATTCAATATCAAGTGCCCGCTGGTAATAATCCTGGGCTTGATCATAATCTCCGAGATTACGGTACGCATCACCGGCACGGGTCAAAATAACCTTGTTGTTTGGATCCTTGACAAGGATCTTGTTCCAGTATTCTACCGAGCGGAATTGTTGATTCATTCCACGGTAACAGTCAGCCATTCCGAAAAGGGCATAAAAGTTATCAGGATCCATATCCAAAGCTCTCTGGAAGTATGTGATCCCCTGTTCAAAGGTTTTCAGCTTGCGGTGGCAGTTTCCTATAGAGGTCAGAACGCGTATGTCAACAGAATCCTCATTGACATCAAGCATTTTTTGCCAGTAATACAGGGCGTCCCGGTATTCCTTGAAATCATAATGCAGATGCCCAAGGCCGATCAGGGCATAGGGATTGTTTTCTTCCATGTCAAGAACACGAAGATACAGCTGCTTGGACTGTCTGAAATCCCGTATTTTACGGTAAGCGTCTGCGACTCGTGTTAAAACAGTTATATTGCGGTCATCATGCCGCAGATACTGCTCCCAAATTTCAATAGCCTTGTTGTACTGATTCAGTGCCTTGTAGCAGTCTGCAAGACCAAATAAGGCATAATTGTTTCCGGGATGAAAACTCAAGCAGTTGGAGTAATATTCAACTGCTTCGCGGAAATGATTCCTTTTCCGGGATGCATCACCAAGTCCTACAAGGGCATAATTATTATCTTTTTCCAGTTCAAGAATTTTTCTGAACGACTGTTCAGCTTCATCAACTCTATTGTCTTTAAGAAGCTGATATCCTGTTTTGGAAAGTTCTGCAATTTCGTTAAACCGCTTGTCTTCTTCACTCTGTCCATCAATCGGTTCCGGTATCGGCGGCATATCATTCAGTAAATCAGCCATTTATGATTCCTTTTTTGTTTTGTTCTAAAATGCAGGCTGTGCAAATAACTGTCTGTATTCAGCATCCTGTCATGCTTCTTGTTCATCTATCATCAGCGCCTTTATCAAGCAGGCCATCTTTTCTATCAAGGCATCAGCCTTACGCCGATTGTGTGCGAGCCAGTACATCTTCAGGGCATCCAGACTGCGACCTTTTTTTGCATAAAAGTCTCCAACCCGGGTTAAACCATCAGAATAACCTGTAGTTACAAAAATCCTGCGGGCTGACTCAACATCTCCCTCATTAAACAGGGTGTTCCCCTTCCTGTTCAGTGATGCCTTTTGTTCAGCCGTCAGTTTCTGTACGGGCAGATCGCTGCTTTTAACCAGGCCTGTGTTATTGAAACGTTTAAAGTCCGGTGGTTGCTTTGGGCTCAAATTCTGTCCTGTTCATAATATAAGAAATTTTCGCATGCTACGCAATAACTTGCGAATTATTTCATGCTTTTAGTGTAGAAATCGACGATCGAACGGCCGTAAATCCGGCGATCGGTCAATTCAAGTGTACCAATCCGGTCCGGCATGTCGCGTTCGCGCGGTCGATGCATCAACACCAGACCGCCTTCCTTAAGTATCGACCTTTCCGAGACCGTTTCAAGCAGGTTTTTGTGAAAGCGGTAAGGAAAGGGGGGATCGAAATAGATAATGTCAAATGTGATCTTTGCACGCTTCAAGTATAATTCCACAGGTATAAAAGAACATTCAATACGGTTTGGAGCGATAGCAATGTTTTTAAAAAGTGTATCAACTTTAAGAGGATCCTTTTCTACCAGAACAACCGGATCAGCTCCCCGTGATGCCGCTTCCAGTGCGCAAATGCCGGAACCGCTGAACATATCAAGAAACGATTTGCCCTCAAGATCGCCCAGAACTGCAAAAAGTGACTCTCTCATCCGGTCCATAGCTGGCCGAATCACTCCTGATGGACATTCTACTGTTCGTCCGCACAGGCTACCTCCAGTGATACGCATTACCAGCCCCTGCGGTGCCGGATGCCATCTGCTGCCCGGATTCCGGAAGCCCATGCTCCGGTTATGCCGCGTGATGTTCCGGCTCCATCCCCGATCAAATACACTCCATCACGTGCCATAAACCATTTGTCCTGAAAGACCGGTTTATTAGCATACAGTTTAATTTCAGGATAGTACAAAATTGTTCCCGGGTGAAGAACTCCGGGGACTATGGTATCAAGCTGCTTCAGAGCCTTCCAGATCGACCTCAGAAATTTTGCCGGCATGGCCAAACTGATATCTCCGGGAGTGCAGGAGGGAAGGGATGGTTGAAAATCAAACAGATCATCATTAAGTCCCTCCCTGGTAGTACGTTTCCCCATGCGGAAGTCGCCAATACGTTGCATGATAGGATGTCCGCCCCCGGTCAGCATGGCAAGCGACGCAAGAAACTCTGCATAGTCCTGACCGGAAGCCAGCGGTTGGGTAAACTCGACACTGCGAAGCACAGCAAAATTGACCAGGCCGTTTTCTTTTTTTTCACTTGACCAGGCATGACCGTTTACACTGTAATACACCTGCCCGTTTGACGCTGTATATCTTTCCTGGACAACATGGGCTGCGCCAGAATTAGTACAGAACGTTCGGGTTCGTTCCGGGAACATGAATTTCGGGTCATAATAATCACGAACTATAGGGTAGTTTTCGATCCGGGTTTCAACGCGTACACCAACATCAATGCTGTTGTCTGTATATTCGATATCTGCATTCTTCATAAAGGTGCGAAGAAAATCAAATCCGTGACGGCCGGGAGCGACAATGAGATCAGTAAATGAGAACTCACGCCGGCTGGTTTTACCGGTCATTGTGTTCATGTCGGCACTCAGAAAGACTTCTTCAAGGCAGACTTCAACACCGGCTGTTTTCAATCGTTCAACAAGTTCCTTGATCAACCGTAGTCCACCGTCGGTTCCAAGGTGAGACTGACGGATCATCAGCAGTTCAACGCCGATGCGCTCAGCACGTTTTTGATATGTTGCAAGATTTTTTTGGGGAAGAATTGCAGGATCGAGAAAGGCCTCAACCCGCTCAAGGTATTCTGCTGCGGTATCTTTGTCCCAGTATTCAACCGGAAAACCGATCGGCCAGGTAAAATTCATTTTACAGTCATTACGTAAACCGCCTGAGGATACACGATCCCGTTCCAAAAGCAGAATACGCACATCCGGCCGAGCAGCCTTGAGTTCGAATGCAGCCCCTAATCCTGCCGGACCTGATC
>CAZXJV010000072.1:0-14306 GCA_964641135.1 uncultured Treponema sp.
AAGCTTTTCGAAGAATTGAAGTAGACGGGTTTGCCCTGGCATCAAGCCAGGGCAAACCCGTCTACCGGCGCTGCTGCTCGCTTTTTTGATGGTCTTTTTCCATCTTTTCTTTCCAGATATCGGCCTTCTTTTTTGCTTCTTCGGCCCCGTCGCGCTCGTTCAGGATGATGTGAATACGGCGCAAAGCCTGCAGGTAGTTGATCGCCAAACGGAAATCATCAATACGGCCGGTAGAAAGCTCATATTTTTCGCGGTAGCGGTCTGCTGCCTGCTGCAAGAGGCGTTTAACCAGACGCAGGTGAAATACAGTGTCATCATATTCGGGAGAATGCGGGTCAAGACCGTCCTTGCTGGCTGTCTTGAGGTCCATGATGTTCTTTGCAATTGTTGCAAAGCGGCCTTCAAGCTCGACAAAAGCCCATCGCCACTTTGTATTGTCCCCATAGGCATCCATAACAAGGCGGATGGCAAGTCCAAGTTTGCGAATAAGATAATAGCGTTTGGATTCGGGAATGTTTTTTATTTCTTCTACCTTGTCTTCATAGTCCGAGTAGGGTACATCAATATAATTGGAAACAACTTCTTCTATGTAAATAATTGCCTTATAAAGGGTTTTCCGGGCATCGTTAAGGGCGTCCTCGTTCTTAACCCCGAGGATGGAAACAGAAAGATTGTGTTTTGTAATATACAGGGTGGCCAGATAAAGCATCTCATCGGCAAGCATCAGTTTTTTATACGATGTTCCCGACTGGTCCCGCTCCAGCATATCCAGCATATTCTTTTCGCGGATTAACTGAGCGTCTATCTGCTGCTGATAGGCGGCAACCTTTTCTCCGTAGGCCTGTCGTGCTGAATCGCTTACCTTCGCCATCTTTTTTCCTTCCTTACAACCATGTACGCCGGAACCAGGCCGTTTTAATCAGGGCCAGATCAGGCGTTTCAGGGCATAGAACCGTATTTGCGCAGCAGATCTTCGGCGTGCTGCAGTGATGCAGCACTGTCGCCGTCGCCTGAAAGCATCCGGGCAATCTCTGCAGTCCGGGCAGCACCGTCTATTGTGGCTGCATGGGTTACTGTGCGGCTACCGGTACTTTGCTTTTCTATCCTTATGTGATTATCGGCACGAACTGCGATACTCGCAAGATGGGTAATGCAAAAAATTTGTTTTGATGAGGCCAGACGATGCAGATGGGCCCCGACAGAAAGAGCCACCTCGCCCCCGATGCCGGTATCGATCTCGTCAAAAACAAGGGCCGATGTTTCATCCGCATCGGCCAGAACGGTTTTCAGGGCGAGCATGACACGGGAAATCTCGCCGCCTGAGGCTATTTTGGCAAGAGGACGCAAGGGTTCACCCGGATTCGCGCTGATCATGAATTCAATGTCATCAAAGCCCCAGGGTGCCGATTGCTGCATCTGACCGTCGCAGGCCCGTACATTGATGGTAACCGCAAAACGGGTCCCCTTCATACCGAGATCCCTGACTATTGCCTCGACCGAGGTTTCCAGCGCGCTTGCAGATGCTGCGCGGCGGGTTGAAAGAAGGGAACCTGCCTGCCAGGCCTTTTGTTCAAGCTCGGCAATCTGTGCATCCAGCCGCTCACGGCTGGTTTCCCGGTTGGCAAGGCTTTCCAGCTGGACAAGGGCCTGATCACGCCACTGCAGCATGGCAGGTATTGTTTCCCCGTACTTTTTTTTGAGTCTGAACAGCAATCCAAGACGTTCCTGAACGGCTTCAAGCCGCCCCGGATCGAAGGCAAGTGAAGAATGGTATTGGCGCAGGCTTTCGGCGATATCGTCGAATTCATACCAGACATTTTCCAGTCTGGATGCAATCGGACCTATGCCTGTATCTATCTTGCTGATATGTTCACATAATTGCCTGAGTTTTTTAAACGAAGCGAGAATTCCTTCATGCGGGGAAAGGAGTAATACCGCCTGGTCGGCCGAAGCAAAGAGTTTTTCATACTGGGAAAGCCGCTGTTCTTCGGCGGTAAGCTCATCGTCTTCACCGGGAACCAGACGGGCATCCTCAATCTCTTGTATCCCGAAACGGAGCAGCTCCATACGTTCTGCACATTCCTTTTCTGAGGTATCAAGTTCATCGCGCAATCGCCGTTTCTCGGCAAGTGCGGTGTATAACGCAGTAAAGACAGCTACATCTGGGAGAATTCCAGCATAGGCGTCAAGAAACCGCCGATGTTCGCTGACACGCAGCAGGGATTGGTGTTCATGCTGACCGTGTATATCGAATACGAGCGAGGTAAAGTCTGCCATTTCAACCCGGGTTACCGGAGTATCCTGAATCGCGGTTAGGGTTTTTCCGTTCTGCCGTACAACCCGGCGTAACAGAACACGCTCGTTATCGGCAGAGATCCCGTGCTCTGAAAGCCACCGGCGGGCAGCCTGACAAGTATCGGTGAGCCAGACGGTGCCTGAAACCCTGGCTTCTTCGCATCCGGTTCTAATGACGTCTGCTCCGGCCTTACCGCCCAGCAAAAAGGTTAACGCACCGATCAGGATGGACTTTCCGGCACCTGTTTCTCCGGACAAGACATTAAACCGGGGACCGAATTCCAGAGCGAGTGATTCGATCAGGGCAAAATCTTTTATTGTCAGATCCTCAAGCACGATCTCCTCCGCATTCAGGAACAGGTGCCCCGGACCAGTTCAGTTTTGAACGCAGGGCGCTGTAAAATACCGAAGCATCACAGCCGATGAGCGATGCAAGATGAGGGGATTCACTGATCAAAATACGGTCTCCCTCCAGCAACGGAACAACTTCCTGGCCGTCAATAGTTAAAATTGCCTCATGATGACGCATCGAAAGCACTGTAATCTCCAAAATACCGCGGGCGGCCAGCACGATCGGACGGTTTGATAACGAGAAAGCCGAAACGGGAGTCAGCACCAGGGCTGAAAGGTTCGGACCCAGAATGGGCCCGCCCGATGCAGCTGAATACGCGGTGGAACCGGTGGGAGTCGCCACAATAATACCGTCAGCCTTGTACATGCCGAATGACACCCCATCGTACTGTACGCTCAGGTTAACGATTTTGGCTATGCCCTTGCCCGAAACAACTGCATCATTCAGCAGATCCGAGCTGAAAATTTCGGTTCCCCCGCGCTGTACCCGTGCCTCAAGAAGCATACGGTGTGTGCTTTCCAGCTCGTGATTAAGAAAGGCTTTAAGCGGCTGCTCCCAGTTGTGTCGTTCTATACCGGCAATAAAACCGAACTCGCCCAGATTAACCGGAAAAATCGGAATACCCAGACGGGCACAGTGACGGGCTGCAAACAATACAGTGCCGTCTCCGCCAAGGGTGATTGCAAGGTCATGGCCGTAAAAAGGATTCTCTGCGGAAGATCCGCCGAACTGAAAAAAAACAGGTTCAATATGTTCGGCGCGTAAAAAATCCGCTACGCGGCAGGCCAGTGATTCGGCCTCCGGCTTGAAGGTGTTAATAACTATCAAGGCCGAGCGGATTCCGTGCATGCTGAATACTCCTGTCCTCCGGCTTGCCTCAGCAGGGTGCAGACAAACCCCGGGGATTTCCGGTTTTTGTTATGGTAGCGTAGCTAATACCTTTGCTATTTTTGCTGCATTGGCCGTACCAAGCCGCGGGTACAACGGAAAAAAGACACAGCGAAGGATCAGGGAGCGGGCCTGCACACAGCTGTCCTCGGGAAACTCTTCCATAGCTGCAATCGAATCGGCAAACGCAGGCTCAATCTCTATATCCTTGCGCCCGGTATACTGACGAACCTCTTTCAGTCCGCTGGAAAGCAACACCGGGAAATAATAGACCGCAGAAATATTCTGTTCTGACCCGTTTTGCACAAAGGTTTTATGGCGTCCCTGAAGCAAAGACCGGACATACAGGCTGTGCATTTCACGCCTGACCTGACCATTTTTGTCCAGTTCCTTTAATTGTACCCAGGCCAGGGCCGAATTGATATCCGGAAGGATATCGGTCGCAGGTCCTTCCTCAGCCAGACGTTTCAGCACGATAGCCTCGCGGCGGTTTGGAGCAAGAAGCAAAGCCCCTCCCCCGCCGGTCAAAATATCCCGTTCTTCAAGACCTGCTATAGAGTATACACCGAAAGACCCGGCCTTTCGCCCGGCCGATACAGCTCCGGCAGCCTGGGATACATCCTCTACAACAGGAATCCCGAAGGCTGAAAAAGCATCATAGTCGGGAAGCATTCCCGCGGTTGCATGCAGAACCAGCAACCGTCCGCCGCCTTGAACCGCCTGCTCTACCGCAGCCGGTGTTACCAGGGCGGTATCAGGATCAACATCGATAACAACGGGAATAAACCCTGACCTGGTGACGGTCAAATACTGCCAGCGGGGAGCCAAAGCCGACAGGATTATTCCTGAACCAGGCGGCAAATCAAGGGCAGTTAAAACATACTGCAGGGCTATTGCAGGACTGCGGAATGCGCAGGCTGTATCTACACCGAAATATTCCCTGGCAAGCTGGCAGAGTTTCTGATTCATTTCGCCGGGACCGATTTTTTCGGATACCATACAGGTAAGCACGGCATCCATCTCTTTTCTTCTGATTGTTGAGCTGTAAACGGGTAATTTCATGAGCACCAAATACGTTATAAGATATGCGCGTCTTTACAGACTGGCCAGTTTTTGCAGTTCTTTCGGATTAAACAGACGCCGGATATCCAGCATGATCAGATAGCCGGCATCCTGACGGACTACACCGCTTATATACTCGGCTCCGATGCCGCTGATCATCTGCGGAGGGGGCTGAATGGTACTTTGCTGCACCATCACTACCCGTGCTATACGGTCAATGATAATACCGAGTTTGTTGCCTTCGATATTGAGGATGATAAATCCGCCGAGAAACTCATCACCTTCATCAAGGGTTGCCTTTTTAAGGTGAAACCGCTTGTGCAGATTGATGATGGGAATAATCTCGCTGCGCAGATTGAAAATTCCTTCCACATAGTAGGGGGCATTCGGTATGGTCCGTACATCCTGAACACGAACAATCTCTTTGACATCCATGATGTCCACACCGTAAAGCTCCTCGCCGAGCTGGAAGGTAACAAGCTGGAACTGGGTATCAACTGCGGCCATTCGACTTCCTCCATCTTCCTGTCTTAACAAGGATACTATGCTTTAACCAATTCTTCAAGGGTGAACAGAAAAACAACAGCGTCATCCCCCGGCCGGGTGCTGACAAAATCGATGCCTTTCATCAGTCTGTCAGGGCTGCAGCACTGCCGCCACCAGATCGCGGGGTTTTCGCGCCTTGAGGGCTGATTCTACCCTGCCCTCCTTGCGTATGGATCCGGCGATTGCAGCCAGAAGCTGCAAGTGGGGTTGTCGTTGTTCTGCCGGAGACACAAGCAAAAAAATCAGACTGCAGGGCTGGCCGTCCAGGGCCTGAAAATCAACCCCGTGGGGGGCAATACCGGCCGCAAGACACATATCGGTGACACCATCAGAACGGGCATGAGGGATGGCTACTCCTCTTTCAAGCCCGGTTGATGCTGAATGTTCCCTGTCAAGAACATCCAGCAGTACCTGTTTGCGGTTTGTAATGGCACCGGCCTTATCCAGACATTCAACCAGTTCTGCAATTACCCCGTCTTTGGTTGTTGCGTGCAGGGGTACTACCACTCTGTCTGTCCGCAGATACTGTCCCAGATCCATGGTACAACGTCCTGTTCCGCAGGCCATATCGCGTCTGAGATCCTGCGGCACCGAAACCTCGGTAATACGTGACATCCGGTCATGCACATGAATGATAACCTCATACAAAAAGGTTTTGGCAAGACCGATATCCTCCGGTGCACAGGTTATTTCAAGACGGGTTGGATGCTTGTACATGGTCAGAAATATTTCATCCTTGCGCAACCGGTACACAGTACCGGAAAGTTCCAGACGATGAACAAAAAAGCCGTCATTCTCGGCTACATGAAGAAGTCCTTCGGCAATGAGATTGGCAAGCTCTTCATTGGGCAGATCAAGAACCGCTGTTTCGTTTTCTATCCTTCCCCAGTTTCCGCGGGTTCCCGATCCCCCGATCCTGAGTAAAAGGGACAATAAAGGAGAACCCAGTGCAACCGAAAAGACAATCATGACGATCATCACCTTGAACAGTTCCGGGGAAAAATCGCCGAGTGCAAGCCCGACACTGGCAATAATAAGGGCAACCTCGCCCCTTGGGACGGTGCCGACACCGATGCGGATAGCTCCCATCGGTGTAAAACCGGAAGCAAGAGCAGGGAAAAAGCTGCCCGCGACCTTTGCAAAGGCAGACAGGGCGGCAAATCCGATCCCTGCCGCCATGATGGAGGGTGAAAACATCACCCTGAAATCAACCAGCATGCCCATGACTACATAGAGTACCGGAACAAAAAACTCGCTTATCGGCTGACATTTTTCGGTCAATACATCGCCGATGTCGGTACGGGAGAAGGCAAGACCGATAACATAGGCGCCGATAATTGCGGCTACTCCGAAGACCTCAAAAACAGCAGCCAGCACCATGGACAGAGCAACTATCAATGTTACAAAAAGGTTCGGGCTCAGCCAGTTCCGGAAAATCCGTGCCAGACGGGGTGCAGCCCAGAAGGTAACAAGGGTACCGCCAACCAGAACAGCAACAGCCAACAGGGTAACCGGCAGGGCAGCCTGCCATACAGAGCTCCCGGTTCTCAGCCCCAGTTCAACGGATCCGACAGCCATGGCAATAGCCAAAAAGATAATGGCAAAGCCGTCCTGCAGCAGGGATGCGCTGAAGATGGCGCCCCCCTCAGCTGTACCCATTTTATTCTGGGAATGAAGAATACGTGCCTGCACGCCAAGCGCAGTTGAAACAGACAGGGCAGCCAAAAAGAAAACCCTCCGGTCAAACAGCGGAAACCCGAACACCCGGGTGCCGATGACAGCACCGGCAGCAATGGCCAGGATGCTGCTGCCGAAGGCGATGGCAAAGCCGCGCTGCCGAACACGGGAAAAAAGGCCGATATCAGACTCAAGCCCCACAACCAGCACATGGATTACAGCCCCTACAGAAGCAAAACTGTACAGGGGCAGGGATATGGGGAACACCCCCGGCGCAAGGGGAAACAGTCCATCCGCAAATCCGGGAAGCGGTACACTGCCGAAGGCATAGGGTCCCAACAACACACCCAGACTGACTTCACCCAGCAGGGCGGGAAGTCCGATGCGTTTTGCAAAAAAACCGCCGGCCTTGGCGGCAAGTATAATAATTCCCAGCTCAAGCAATATGCGGGTCACCTCATGGGCGACAAGGACATCCTGAAGCTCGGAATGTACATCAGCAGCCGAAAGAGAAAACGGCAACAGGGCCACAACTGCAATGCACATAACAATTTTGACAACAGAAGAAAAACTATGCGGTGTTTTCATGACAAATACAGTATAGACATTTTTTTCAAAAATGGACACCGCCGGAAGGCCGTGCTACACTTTGGGCATGTACAACGGTATCTTGATCGCCTTTGCGATTCTCTATGTTATCAGCCCTGTTCCGCTGGTAATCGCCTGCATCATCCTGGGATCTTCCCGCGCACGCCTGCGTCGTGAACTCGAAGAGGAACGCCGCCTGCGCAGACAGCAGGGCACCCCTGCCGGTGCACCGGAAAAACTCTCGCCGCTCACACAGCCGCCCGCACAACCGGACCCGCAGCCAGCTGCACAACCGCCCCTAACCGCCAGCCAGCCGGTTGTCCCGCAGCCAGCTGCACAACCGCCCCTAACCGCCAGCAAGCCGGTTATCCCGCAGCCGGCGGCCGGCCAGCCGGAAGCAGCCCGGCCTGTTGCGTCCCGCCCGCAAGCAGACACGGCAGCAAAAACCAGCCGGCCAGCGGTTAGCCCGGTCACTGTCATCTTTATAATAGGCTCGCTTTTTATTGTGGCCGCTGGCGTCCTTTTTGCAGGCTCTACCTGGCACTACCTGTCCGACCTGCAGCGCGCCGGTGTTCTGTTTTCTCTTTCTGTGCTGTTTTTTATAGCCTCTACCCTGGCCGACCGCCTCTTCGGCCTCAAGCATACCGGCAGCGCCTTTTATATCCTGGCAGCTGTCTTTGTACCGGTCACCGTCCTTGCAGCCGGCTGGTTCTCTCTTTTTGGAGCACATCTCAGCCTGACAGGCTCCGACCGCTTTTTGCTGGGCGCCCTTGCTTCGGCCCTGTTTACTGTATGCGCAGTCTACGGCACCTTCCGCTTCAATCTGGCCGCCCTTGCCTGGGCAGCCCTGAGTTCGCTGAGCGCCACCCTTGCACTGGTCGCCTTGCAGCTGAGCGCGACACTGGATTATGCCCTGTTGGTCATGGCCCTGTGGTCAGCCCTCCTTGTAGGCCTTTCAGCCCTTCTTGACCACCCCCGTGTACGGACCCTCCCGGCCGCACAGTCTTTGCTGCTGCGTCCGCTTCATCCTTTCAGCCTTCTGCACCTGTGCGCCGCAGCCACAGCAGCCATCGCCGGTTATCAGGGCTCACCGGTATTTCTTGTAAGCATTGCCATCACAGGACTTCTTTTTATGACTCCGAAATTCAATGATGCGCGCTACAAGACCGGCGGAATGGGCATTTTTCCCTTCACGCTCTGTCTGGTTATCGCGCTGCTTAGAGCTCCGGGGACAGAGATGACAACCTCTTTGGTATCCGCGTCTGCTGTGGTCATGCTTATCGGTTTTACCGGCTTTACCGGTCCGGCTGTGCGCGGCAGGTCAACTATAGCGGCCCTGTTGGTGCTGGCAGTTGCCCTTTTTACCCTGGTTGACGATACATTCATCTGGTCCATGCCTCTTCAACTTGCGTCGATTGTACTGACCATAGCAGCAAGCCTCCGCCTGAGGGGACCGGAACGCATCTACCGCTACCTGCATCCCCTGCTGCTCATCGTAACCCTTTATGGAGCAATAAACCTTGCGCCCCGCGCGCATGGACTGCCCTGGATTGCGGCTGCGGTACTGTGTGCGCTGTGCGTCCTGTTCTATGACCGTTTTTCACTGCGCTCTGCTTTTTCGGATACAGTGCTGCATCTTGCGGTATTCGGCATCTGGCTGTACAGCCTTGATGAACTGTCGCTGGCACACAGCCTAGCTGTCGTCGCAGTGCTGATCCTTATGACCGTATTTTCTTCACGGCGCTCGGCAGTGTTCCGATGGATCGCTCCTCATTTTTTTGTACTCATTTTTGCTTCCATCGGAATTGACGAATATAACTGGCAGATACCGGCACTTGCTTTGTATGCCGCGATGACTGCAACAGGGTCAGCCCTCCTTGCAGCCGTCAGTATCAAGCGTTTCGCCGACATGCAGGCGGAACTGACTAAGTGGATTATCGCCTTCCGGTTGCCCATGATTCTGTGGGGCTGTGCGGCAGCGGGAGCCCAGCTGGCCGATCCTGCAGGCACACTGCTTCCCTGGTTTACCGGCCTTGCATTGCTATGGTGCCTGGGCGAATACCGTGCAGCGCGCTCTAAACTGCCGGCCTGGACCTTTTGTTCAGGCCTGTTCATGCTTTTTAGTCTTGCCCTCGCCCGCCACATCCTGACAGCCCTGGATCTGCCGGTTGAATGGACCCTCTACGGAGGAGCGGCCATCGCGGCACTGACAGGGCTTTTTACCCATGCGGTTCTTCCCCTGCGCACAAAAATGGAGATGACTATCCTCCGCACCGTAAGCCTTGCTGTTCTGCAGATTCTTTCGGCTGTTATCATTCTGGTCTACCTTGGAAACAAGGAGCTTCCGCTCGGCTACGGGTTCGCTGCTGTTCCAGCCGTCCTTGCAGGCTGGCTGGCCGGTTATTACGGCCGCTTGTCAATCACAGCTATTGCTCCCTTCCTGCTGCTGTTTCCCCTGCTGACAGCCCTTGTAGAACACTCAGGCGGTGGTCAGACGGCTGTAAACCAGGCTTATACAATCCTGTTTGCAGGCGCCCTGGGCGCAAGCTTTCTGTTTTACCGCGGATGCACCCGCTCCCGGTTTACCCGGGGAACGCATCTGGACAGCTTCGGCATTACAGCCGCTCTTGCGGCGGCCTATCTGGTGATTCGCGGTTTTGATATCCCGGACCGGATCAACCTCTACTGGCAATTCTACGGCTATCTGATGCTGAGCGCAGCCGGTCTTGCCTGTCTCAGACGCACCGGCAGCCGTTTGTTCGGCAGCCCTGCTGTAACCATAGCCGCAGTACCGCTGGCTGCTGCCCTTATTACCCAGCCGTTTATTGTTATCCCTGCGGTGATTCTTGCAGAGTACCGCCTTGTTATTCCTCTGATTTTCGCACTGTTGTTACACAAACTGGTATGGAAAAAAAACCAAAGCACCGGATGGCTGATCTTTGCTTACGGTTTTGGAACCCTCATCTGGCTCGGCTATGAAGCACTGACAAGCGGCGAAGCCCTTGACGCCCTGTTTTTGGGAGCCGCCTCGGTTATCAGTTTTTTAGTCTCTTTCAAAACCCGTATTAAACGGCTGTTCATTCTGTCGTCGGTAACGCTGATCTTCCTTGGCATATACATGTCGCGCGAATTCTGGATGAGCATTGCCTGGTGGCTGTATCTGCTGATTACCGGAATACTATTTATCACTATCGCTGTCACCAACGAGGCTTTTAAAAAACGGGGTGAGAATCTGGGTACAAAAATTGGAAACCTGTTCAGCGAGTGGCGCTGGTAGCCGGAACAACCAGTACAGGGCAGGCGGCCTTGTTGACTACTGTTTTAACACTGTCGCCGGGAAAGAACGACGGCCCACCGGCGTGACGTCTGCGGCCGAGAATAACCAGATCGGCCGAAACTTCACCGATGGCAGACAGAATCTGTTCACCGGCCGCGCCTATCGCCACCCGGGTTGTAATATTCAAACCCGGGGGAGCCTTTGAAAGATAGTCCTGCTCAAACTGCCGGTCAATGTCTTTTTTTGCCTTCTCGTCAATTTTATCAAGCTCGTAGATATAGGTTTTCCAGAACTGGGCATCCGGTTCGGGGATAACATGAAAGAGAATGATCCCGGCATCGGGGGCGGCAGCTGCAAGGGCAACTGCATAACCGAAGGCGTCGGCCGCCTCCTGCGAAAAATCGGTACAGAACAGGATACGCTTGAACAGATGTACACAATCCATCTATAACCTCCCGAATAAAAAATCTAGCGAACGACAGAAGGCAGAAACAGGGCAAGCTGGGGAAACAGGATCAGCAGCACCGAAAATACAATAAGGGCAGCCAGAAAAGGCAGGGCGCCGCGGAAAATAGTTTGCAAAGGTATTTCGCGTTCTATGCCACTGACCACATACACGTTTACCCCGACCGGGGGTGTAATGACGCCCATCTGGGTTATTACTACAACCAGAACACCGAACCAGACCGGATCAAAACCGAGAGAACTGATGACCGGGTAAAAAATCGGGATGGTCAACAGAATAAGGGCAAGCGCGTCGATAAAACAGCCCATGAACAGAAAAAAGAGCACTATAAGGGCCATTACCGCCACAGGGGGCAGCGGGAGGGAGGTAAACCAGTGAGCAACAGTAAACGGAATCTGCGATACTGCCAAAAACCGGCCAAAAACGACAGCTGCCGCTACAATAATAAAAATCATGCCGCTGGTACGCACGGTCTCCAGAAGTATCTGACGGAGCACTGCCGGTGTAAGGGCCCGCTTTACCAGGGCGATAACAATACTGCCTCCGGCGCCGACAGCTGCAGCTTCAATCGGGGTAAACAACCCGCCGAACATACCGCCCATCACAAAACCGAACAACAGCACTGTTTCAAGAACACCTGCAAGGGATGCAAAGCGTTCTTTCCAGGTGAACCGGGGTCCGGCAGGGCCCAGTTCCGGCCGGTGCAGGCAGCGTACAAGAATCGCAAGGCAAAACAATAGGCTCAGTACAATGCCGGGAATGATACCGGCCATAAAAAGGGCACCGATAGACTGTTCTGTCATCAGGGCATACACAATAAACACAACACTCGGGGGAATCAGCATGCCGAGGCTTCCCCCCGAGGCGACTGTTCCGGTTGCAAGTTCATCGGAGTAACCGTATTTACGCATCTCCGGAAGGGCTACCGTCGCCATGGTAGCCGCTGTTGCCGGCCCCGAACCGCTGATAGCCCCGAAACCGGCACAGGCTCCAATGGTAGCCATGGCAAGGCCCCCGGGCAGGTAGCCCATCCAGGTGTAGGCTGCACGGAACAGACGGGTACTGATGCCGGCATGAAAGGCCACCTGTCCCATCAGAACAAACAGGGGAATCACTGTCAGGTTGTAGGAGGCAAAGGTATCATACAGTTCAGCTGTCACCATGCTGAGCGCAGCCTGCGGGGTTACGATAAGGGCAAAGCCCGCAAGACCGGCAGCAAGCATTGCATAGGCAACCGGCATGCTGGAAAACAGCAGAATAAAAAGCAGAAGGCAGCCCAGAAGGCCGGCATACAAGGGTGTCACGGCTTTATAAACTCCTTTCCGGGATGAAAGAGGTGATACAGAACAATGAGAGCAACCAGTACACAGCTGAAGCTGATAAGCCAGGGCATCCAGAATACCGGAACCGGGAGGGTCGGCATGACCTGCCCGGCAGCGCGGAGCATCAGGCCGTAGGTTATAAAGCGCGCTGTCAACAGTGAAAACAGGACAAGCGAAACAAGGCGGAAGGCAGTATCAAGAATAAGGCGCCCGCGCCGTGTAAAGCGGTGATAAAAGAATTCTATAGCGATGTGACCCTTGATGGCGGTAACATACGGCAGGGCGCAGGTTATGGCTATCACCGCAAGAATACGTACAAGGTCATAGGCACCCGGTACGGCGCGGGAGAATATTCTGAGCACTACATCGGCTGCAGTGACAGCAATCATGGCCAGCACTGCAAGGCCGGAAATAAGGGCCAGCGCAATCACACAGCGGCGAAGCACTGTATAGACCGGCTTGAGGACAGCATCCATTGCGCTTACAATCCCCGGGACAGCATGTCGAGGATGTCAGCCAGAACCGCCTGTGCAGGCAGCCCCTGGCTTTCGGCACCGGTGGCGTATTCCTCCAGGATGGGGCGTACCGCTGCAGTCAGTGCCCTGTTGTCCGCGGAAGTGAGGGAAACAACGGGGTGACCCAGTGAGGCGAGGTAGTCAATCGCGTCCCGATCGCTTTCATCCCAGGCCAGTCCTTGTTTGTCAATCCATTCCTGGTTTACTTCGGTGATGATGGTGCGGATATCTTCGGGAAGGGAGTTCCATCTGGTTTTGTTCATTACAACGAACATACTGGTGGTGTAGCCGATGGCGCGGGTGTCTACGGCAGAAGTAATGACCTCGGCCTGCTTCCAGCCCTTGAGGGTTTCGAAGGGGCACAGGGTGGCATCGACAACGCCTTTTTGCAGGGCTTCATAGGTTTCACCCTGGCTCATGGATACGGGAACGCCGCCGAGGGCGCTTACGATTTTGGCGGAAAGGCCGGTGGCGCGGACCTTCAGGCCGGTGATATCGCGTACGGTCTGTACGGGCTTGCGGGTGGCAAGGATGCCGGGGCCGTGGCCGTGAAGATACATGAGTTCAACTTCGGCAAGTTCGGCGGGCTGGTACTTCACGGCGATTTCGTTTGCAATGCGGGAAGCGGTCAGGCCGTCAGGGTAACCGACAGGCAGGTCAAGGGCTTCAAGCAGGGGAAAGCGTCCCCGTGTGTAGGCGAAGGCGCTCATGCCGATGTCCGAGATGCCGGAAACAACGCCGTCATAGCACTGGGGCGCTTTGGACAGGGTTTCTCCGGGAAAGAGGGTGATTTTTACACGGCCGTCGGTACGCCGTCCGATTTCTGCAGCCCATTCAGCGGCGGTCTGAGCCTGTGAATGTGTTGCCGGGAAGAAAATACTGTAGGTAAGAGTGATGGTTTCTTTTTGTGCGCAGCCGGTGCCTGCAAGGGCAATTGCGGCGATGCACAGAAAAGCGAGGGCGAAGGAAAAACGACTGAAAACTGTTTTCATACTTCAAAATCTCCCATAAAGCAGTTAATAAAGGAAGCCTTAAAAAACCAGTAAATTTCTTGAGGAAGTCCGAACTTGGATTATATCACAGGATTTGAAGCAGGGTTAAAAAAAAGTACCAGGTACCCTACAATCATTTAGCAGAAAACTGATGACAAAGGCTCGATTGCCTTTGTCATCAGCCTGTTAGGCTTTTTCTTGCAGTGATGGCGTTTTGTGCGGTAAAATAAAGGGGTACTGACAAGCAACATGTTTGCCGGCACCCTGCCAACTAACAGGCTGCTGACAAACTCTCAAAACCTTTTCATTTCACCGACTTTCGGATA
>CAZXJV010000073.1:0-14260 GCA_964641135.1 uncultured Treponema sp.
AGTCAAATGATCGACCTGCTTTTAAAGAAATTTACAGAAAAAGGGTTGCATAATCCAATTTTTCTGCCGATATTTAATCCATGAATACTATCAAAATCTCCAAGATTATAGTTATTTTATTGTTATTATTAGTACTCTTACCAATAAACGGTCAAGAAAATATCCCTTTCACAAACCTGACAACAGCTCTTGATACAAAAAACTTTGAGCAAATTGAAACACTCTTGTCTCAAAGCCAAGCTGAAGAGCAGGCGGAAATTGAAAGACGTATACTTGAAGAAGTGCGTAAGGCAATACTTTCAAATCAATTGGAAACAGCCGGCAAACTTGCCGAAATAGTTCTTCTTAACAATTTTGACAATGCAAATGCACAAGAACTATTCCTGGCTGTTGAAGAGGCAAGAACTCAACAAAGACTGCTTGAAGAGCGACGGATTCAGACGGAATTACAGGAAAAACAGCGTATTGCAGCTGAAGAAGAACAAAAAAGAACTGAAGCAGAGAAACGGAGACGACAAGAAGAAGAGGACCGTAAAAAAGCTGAACTTGAATCGCTCGTAAAAAACGTAACAACTTTCGGACTCCAAAATGTGGGTTTTAAATTTGCTTTAGCTCCTTTAGATATACACACCTCGGCAAGCAATTTCGCAAATACGTATAGTGGAGAAGAAGCTGTAAACATGCGCTACGGGTTCGGCTTTTATGGAAAGGGCTGGTTTAATCATCCATATCTCCTGGCAGCTATTGAAAGTCACGGAACATTATCACCGGTAGCCTTCATTGGGCAAGATTCTGTAACACAGTTTACCGGGAGAATGTTGCTGGGATTTCCCTTTATTATAGGTCCGGCGGTGATTTGTGTTGGATACCAATCACTCGAATATTCCGGAACTGACACCAAGAAATCTCAAAGTGCCCTATTCACTGCATTGTCCGGTCCTACGATTGGTGCAGGGATACATAATTTAAGTTTACCCGGCAGCTTCAATACAAGTCTTTACATTGAATGGCACACTATTTCTGCGACTGATGATATTGCTGATTTGATTCTCTCGGCAGAATTACAGGCTGATAGGCCTCTTGTCAATCTGTCGAATAGTGTACAGCTCACTGCTGGTGCATCTATTAAATACAATATGATATCTATCAAGAGCGATGTAGAGTGGGCACTTTCATCATCATTGTTTCTGGGAGTACTAATAAATGCGAAATAATAATAAACGATTTGTTTTTTTTCTCACAATGGCTCTCTTAATACTGGCTATTGTACCAATAACCTCACAGGATGCTGTAACACGTGCCGTTGACGGGATTAATCAACACCTGCTTCTAAGAGAGTTTGACAGGGCATACTCCTTTGCAGTTTTTGTTATCAGATTTTACCGTAACAACACAATGCCTCTTGAGACCCTGGATGCTGTTGAGAGAGCAGTTGCTGCAAGGTCAACACAGCTTGCTCAAAGCCAGGAATGGGAAACACTTATCGAAATGGATAAAACCCTCGTGGATGCACCTCCATCAGTAAAAAAGCAGGCAGCAGAACATATTGGAACAGCACGAACCACACTATCCAGAAAAGAAGAGGAACGATTACTTGCTGCCGCTCTTCGTGCAGAACAGGAAGCAGAATTAGCTCGTGAAGCAGCAAGACGGAGAGAAAGAGAAGAAGCAGTTGCAGTACAGGCCACATTGCTGGAAGAACGAACACGAGCCGAAGCTGCACAGCGTGAACAAATTGACAGACTTCTGGAAGAGAGCAGAAGGCTTGAACTGGAAAAAGAGCGGCTAAGAGAGGCCGAGAGAAGTGCATCAGCAGCACGTCAGGCAGAGATAGAAATCAGGAGACAACAATCAGATGAGGCTTACCGGAAAGAAATTGCGAATCTTGTACAATCTATAAACAGCAGCAATACTGATACAATCAGAAGTGTAACAAGCAGCAACATTGCTGTCATTGTAGGATTAGGAATTCTGACACTATTTGTTATTTTCGGGATAACTACACTTGTTATAGTCTCTCTCCGTCAACAAAAAATGCAGCACGAACAGTTCCAGAACACGCTCAAAACCATGCAGGCAATGCGCACAGCTGCACCGTATGACATGATGGCTTTGCCTATGGCAACACAGGATATCGGTAATGTACGTGCTTTACCGGGCTCACAGGCACTTATGCTCGAAGACAAGAACAATCCGGCTGCAACTGAGCAGGCGGCAATAAAAGGTCTTCTGGAAAAATGTCTTTCCTACGGTCAGGAAATCGACAAGGTAACAGGAAGAAAAAATACATCAAAACTTGTTGCAGATCTTTTATACAAGATGTCACGGGAGCTTGGCTTTTCAGAACAAGATTCTATTATGTATTTTGCAGTAGGGCTTGTGTATGACATTGGATTTCTGAATATTGATCCAGCTATACTGCGGGCTGACCATATCAGCGAGGAACAGTTTGGCATCATTAAAACGCATACAACTATAGGCGCCACAATGGTATTTTTTGTGGACGAACAATACCGCTCGATTTTCAAGGACGGTGTCTGCAAGCATCACGAGAATATTGATGGAAGTGGCTATCCAGAAGGATTAAAAGGGACTGAAATTCCCTATATCGCTCGTGCATTACGTGTTATCGAGAGCTATATTGCACTCATATCCAGTCGTGAGTATAAGGCGATACGGGACCGGGATGCAGCTATTCAGGAGCTGTATAGCAACTCACAGCATTACGATCAAGACCTCGTAAAGATTCTTGATAGTATTGTGTAGAACCCATCAAGCTAAAAACAAGACTTGTAAAGGCGTAACGAAAAGGAGCCGTTTATGAAACTGGAAAAAACATGGATAATAATTTCACTAGTCAGCCTTCTGACACTTATTTCATGCACAGCCTCCATCAATCAAGATATTTATGATCTCACACTTGGTATTGATAAGTCAGCCACTGTCCTGCCTTTAAGCATACAGGGAAGCATACCTTTTCATGTTACAAGGAAAGGATATGATTTAGGATATCGGAATACGATCACAGTGCAGCAAATCACCTTTCAAAATAGCGACAAAGCATTCCGCTTAAAATCAGCTATAATTAGCGGGGGCCTGAACGCTCAACAGTTCACAATTGTCAGTTATCCCGATAGTGTAATTAATAGAGGAGAGTCATTCACAATTTCTGTACGGTATACCCCGGAGCCAACACTCTGGTCTGAAGCTGATTTATTTTTAACGGACTCAAACGACAGAAAATTGACTCTGAGGTTGATTGCATCAGGCTTTCCCCAGCCCGATAGTATTTCTGACCTTGCTTTGTGGCTTCGTTCAGATCGCCTTGCAGAAAAAGATGTGACAATTGAAAGCCTCAGCACTCTGGTTAACAGCTGGCCCAATACAGCAAACAATCTTCAAAATGCAGCGCCTTTTGCCGGATTGGCTGCTCGCCGGCCAGAGTTAATTATATCTAATGAACTGAATAAACAGCCAGTGTTAAGATTTAACAATGCCCAGCACATGGTTGTGACCGCAAATGAAGAAATCGGAGAAAACATAACGAATAATGCAGATGGAATGTCACTGTTTATTCCTGTCCGAACCGCAGGAATAATCAATACCAATAGATATCTCCTCTGGCCTCAAACAACGCTGGCAAGCACTAACGGATTTCCCCGTGTATATCTTCAACAATGGAACCCCGGAACAGGAAACCAGCTTCGCTGGCAGCTTTGGTCTACCACCGCTGCTAGATACCCGGAAGACTCTGTGACCACTCCGATATTACCTAATACATCATACATTTTATCATTCAGATTGAATACAACAACAACAGCACCACAGCCTACCTGGTGGTTCTGGAAAAACGGGCAATACCTTCGACATGGAACACTATCCGGTGAAACCTGGACCGAAGCGAACTATCGGGCAACGGGTGAAAACAATACCAGAATGCGGCGGTTACATATCGGAGCAACAACGGCATCTGCAAGTTTCTTTATGGGAGACATACCGGAAATCATAATTTACTCAAGGCCTCTTACAGACGATGAAGTATTGCTTGTTAATAATTATTTGCGATATAGATATGCTATCAATTAAGGAACCCTTGTACAAAGCTCATTCTTCCAGGTTGCCTTAGAAACCATTTCTGTAAACAACACTAAAAGGCGGAATAAAAAATGTATCAGTTCAATCGATCTCTTGCGCTCATCATGCTTGCTGTTTTTCTGTCATCCTGTATCTCCCCGGGTACTGTAACCATTAACAGCGCTGTTCCGGACGCTACTGTCGTACCCTTAAAAGCATCAGGGCTGCCTGTATCACGGCATGAGGTCCGGGTTGTTTCCATCAAACAGGAAAATACAGGGGATAAATCCGGAATCATGATCGGTGATGTGATAATCGCTGTTAACGGGAAACCGGTATTTGATCATAACCACGCAAAATCCCTCCTGCGCGACAGTACAAAGGGAACGATAGATATCAAGCGGGGAACCTCACAGCTGACAGTAAACTACACAACAGGCGACATTACCGGCCTGGTTCTGGAATCTGACAGTCTGCTTGCTCCTGCACAGATTACGGGAGAGGGTCAGACCATTGAGCTGCTGATCAGCCACCCGGAGTATCACAGCTTTGTATATACCGCAAAACCGGACTACCGCATTAACAGTCTTACACCGACACTTGCAGCCATATTGGCCGGAGGCGTGATGGGATTCGGGCTTATTTTTGGCGGCATAGGAGCCTTTAATTATTTCCTTGCAAAAGAAGTAGATAAAGATATGGATGGAACAGGCAGCAGTCGCCCGGAAGCACTAAAAGCGATGCATCAGGGGCTGTCGCTTGGCTTTATGACCCTGGGAACCATAGCCTTTATAACCCCGCCGATTGCATTGGCTCTGGTACCGGTCGCATCATGGAAGGGCACACGGCATATACCTGAACGGTACTTCCGGGAAATCGGGAACGACGAATCGGTAAACCAGGCGCAATAACACTTTCATTTAGCTGCCAGGAACCGCCAGATACATTCAGTTTATCGATTCGTCAGAGCCCTGCTACTCGGTCTTCTTTTCGTCTTCCAGTGCATCCAGCCTGCTGTTTACGGCAGAAAGTTCACGTTCCAGAAGATCACGGCGTGTAGCTAACAGGTCCTTTTCAGACATCTCATGGACACCAGGCGCAGCAAATCCGGCACCACGTCCAAATCCGGCACCATTACAAACCCCGGCTCCTCGCCCAGTCAGGGGGCCTGCCCCTGAGGGTCCTGTTCCATTTCTGTTTGGCATATCATACCTCCTTGTGGTTGATCTACCAATGAACAGCATAAACCGTGCCAACTATATAACTGGAATAAAAAACACTTGTAACAAAGAAGTAAAAGGGTATTTAAACGATTATAACTGCAGGGAACCATCCAGAAAAAGCAGTTTTTAAAGGTTTACAATAATCGAACCCGGAATGTTTAATTGCATAAGCGCAACAGCAATAAGTGCAATCATGCAATTATGATCTGTTCAAACACCAAGCCTTTTTTTTTGTTCGGCGAGAATTGCACGGTAACTGCACTTCCCCATTTCGATTACGCAAGGAACAATAAGCGTATAAATAACCTGCGTGCCCTTTTTTTCCATATCAAGCAGGCCGAGAGAATGCAATAAGGAAAGATGCTTGGATGCGACAGATTTATTAAGCCCAAGTCCGGCTGCCAGTTCACAAACACACCAGGGCCGCTCGGCAAGACGTTCCAGCATGGCAAGCCGGTCCGGATGACCAATCGCCTTAAAAAGTTCGGCAGTTAATACAAGGCGCTTTGCTACAGATTCATCCATACCGGTATTGTTGCAATGTAAGGAAACTTTGTCAACCAAGTACATTACTTTTACACTGTTGACATTCAGTGCAAAGTTTCCAATAATAGAAACATAAGGAGAACGACAATGAAGATACAAATTCTTGGTACCGGATGCACTAAATGCAGACAGCTGGAAGCGAATGTCCGGGAAGCCGTAGCGCAAAAAGGTTCCTCAGCCGAGATTGAAAAGGTTTCAGATATCGATCAAATCATGGAGATGGGCGTCATGATGACCCCTGCCCTTGTAATAGACGGAGAAGTTACGAGTGTCGGCAAGGTACTCTCCCCCGATCAGATCGCCGCTCAACTATAAGGAAACCACAGATGGCACAAAAAGAAAAAAGCCCCAATCTGATACTGGCAGGGCTGGCCGTTCTTTTTACAGCAGTATATTTTATACCCTGGGATACACCGCGGGTAACAAACGGAATCCTGGAAGGGTTTTACATGCTTGCCGACTATGCGCGGGAACATGTGTTGCTCTGTCTGGTACCGGCGATGTTCATCGCCGGAGCAATCGGCGTATTCCTCAATAAACAGGCAGTACTGAAATACCTTGGACCCAAGGCTCCGAAAGTTCTGGTATACGCCGTCGCGTCGGTCTCGGGAGCCATACTTGCGGTATGCTCCTGTACAGTGCTGCCCCTCTTTAAGGGTATATACAAAAAAGGCGCAGGACTTGGTCCGGCAATAAGCTTTCTCTATTCGGGACCCGCGATCAGCATTATTGCCATAACCATGTCTTTTCAGGTTTTTGGATGGAAGATCGGTGTTGCCCGTTCAATCGGAGCTATCGTATTTGCCATTGTTATCGGGCTCGTCATGCAGCTTATATTCCGCAAAGAAGACGAAGCCCGTCTGACCGACGAGCGCCTTTTTACGGCCCCTGTCGAAAATGGCGGACGAAAACTCTGGCAAACCGCTGTGTATATTGGTTCCATGATCGGAATTCTAGTTTTTGTTAACTGGGCGTCTTCGCAAGGAACCTCGGCGGTTTGGGACGCGATCCATAAAGGCAAATACCTGATCACCGCCTTCTTCGCGATCATACTGGGTTACTCGATAATCCGCTGGTTCACAACAAACGAACTGAAAGAATGGGGAGCCGCTACCCGCGATTTCGCCATCCAGATTCTGCCATTGCTGTTTGGAGGTGTCCTTGTTTCCGGTTTTCTGCTCGGCCGCCCCGGATACGAAGCCCTGATTCCCGGCGAATGGATTGCAGGCCTGGTTGGGGGCAACTCGATCCTTGCCAACTTTATAGCCGCTATATCAGGCGCTCTTATGTACTTTGCTACACTTACCGAGGTACCGATTGTGCAGGGCCTTCTTGGCAGCGGTATGGGTCAGGGACCTGCCCTCGCCCTCTTGCTTGCCGGCCCCAGCCTTTCGCTTCCTTCGATTCTGGTAATCAGCAGCGAGATTGGTGTAAAAAAGACTGCTGTGTACATCAGCCTGGTGGTTATCCTTTCAACACTGGCAGGGGTACTGTTCGGGTCTGTGACAGGGTTCTGACATCGAACCTGGTCAGGGGACAGCCCTCCAGATACTACTCCCCCAGCAAGGCTGGCAAAATACGGTCTATAATGATACGTACCGGCTGGTCTTCAAGGCCCTTGTCGTAGTTGCCGGCGGTGAGGGCAACCACCATGTTTAAATCAGGAATAACAGTGATGTTCTGCCCGCCGTTGCCGGATGCAAAATAGCCCCGGACAAGGGTTCCGTGAAAATCACGTTCAAAACGCCACCACATATAATGATGATAAAATCCGTGCCGCTGAAAGGAATGTTCATGGATGCCAAGTTCACGGAAGGATTCTTCAATCCACCGGGCCGAAAGAATGCGCTCGCCGTTCCACAGCCCCTTGTTCAGCATCAGAAGACCGATCTTCGCCATGTCGCGGCAGGTCAGCTCGAGATTGCCGCCCATATAGACAACGCCCTTCTGATTGCGCCAGCGCCAATCGTGAATCCCCAGGGGATCGAACAGCGCGGAGCCGGCAAAGTCTGTCATTTTTTCCCCGGAACTCCGTGAAACGATCCCGCTCAGCAAGACCATTGATGCAATACCAGCGAATTCATCCTGTGTCTGCTGGAAAATCGGGCCCGTATGCCCTATACTGACAGTCATGAGCGGTTCACCCGTGCAGTGCAGCTATGGAATTCCCGCAGCGGTGTTTGAGTCGGCCACCCTGGTATACCGTTTTCCCGAACCCGGAAGGGTTTTGCCCCTGGAACCGGTGTTGAGCTGGGTGCGGCAGACCTGGCTGAACCTTGACGAGCCTGCACGTGCGCGCATCAGCGCGTCCATCGAATGGTATCTTCCGCAAAAAAACTTTTTTGACCGGTGGCTTGCCTGCGGCGAGGTTCACCGGGACGATGAGATTCCGTTTTACCCTGCCGAGTTTGACTATGAACGCACAGCCCTGACAGCAACCCTTGCCCGCCTGACCGCAGCCCTGTGCGCTGCAGTACCCCAACGCTGGATATGGCTGGATTTCCGGAATGCCTGCCCGTCAATCCTGTTGTTCTGCGAAATCCTGATGGATACAACAGACTCCAGCCGTATCCGCATCACCGCAGAAACCGACGGCAGGCGCAGCTGGCCCTTGAACCGGGGTGATGATCCCTGGTACCCCTTCATGGAGCGCCTTGAAGCGGCGCGCCTGATCCTTCCTGATGAGCGCGCTCTTCATGATACCCCGGCCCCTGATCCGGCCGTACAACCGGTAACTGTTCCCGAACCGGACCCCGGCGCGGTGCTTTCCCGCTGTCTTGCCTGGTACGCATGGCGGGACGGGTTATCCGCCTGGCCTGCCCTTGCAGACGCCGACCCCCTTGAGTGGGCCCTGCTTCTGGAAAAAACCGGCCGCTTTGATGAAGCGGTGCTTTTTTTGAACCGCGTCTGGGAGCAGCGCGGACGCGAAACAATCACCCGCACTGCCCTTGCCGGTATGGCCCTGGTTCGTATTCAGTGCGAAAAAAAGGATTTTGCAGGCGCAGCCCATGTCATGGAAGTGCTTGAGGACATAATGAAAAACGGGGCGTGCAACGGACTGCGGATGACCTGGGAAACCCACATGGTCTATTTTTGGTCCGGTAACGGATGGAACTCCAATTCGCTTGAACACTGGGAGGTTATCTGTGAACATGCCCGCCAGCTGGGATGGCGCAACACGCTGGGGTTTCTTCTTGCCCTGGTTCCCCTGTACTACCAGCTTATAGCCCATCGGGGATTTGAAGCAGCTGTTGCTACTGCGCTTTCGGCCCTTGCAGAAGCGGAAGAACTGGGAAACCGTTATCGGGTTTCTGTCCTCCTGCATGTACTGGGCTTTTTACATGAGCGTCATGGTGATCCGGTCGAAGCCCTGCACTGGTTTGACCGCTGTATAGCAGTGCGCCAGGAACTGAAAGACCCTGTTGAACTGATAAAGGTGTATAACGGCACAGGCTACTTCAGTTTTTCGATTGGCGAATTCTCGAAGGCCTTGAACCTGTACCAAAAATCCCTTGAGCTTTTAAAAGACCGTCATGATTTTACCGAAACCTGTCTGACCCTGTTCAATATCGCGCTTATCAACATCTTCAGCGGCCGTCATGAAACAGCCCTGCAGTGTCTGGATGCTATTCTTGAAGTTGTTGATCTTCTTGAATATGCCTCTCTTCCCTGGCACCGGCGCTCAAAAATCCTTGCCCTTGCCGCGTACGCAGCCTCGCATCTTGGCCGCAGAACCCTCGCAGACCACTATGCGGGTTCCATACTGGAAGATGATATAGACACGGAGTCCCTTCCCTATGTCGCGCTTGCCAGGGCACGGGTATACCGCGATTGCGGATGGCTGGACCGCGCTCAAACAGGTAATGAAAACTGGCCGGTCTATCTGAAAAAACAGTACGAGGCAGAACGGATTCTGCTTGGAGGCACGGACAGTGCGGCTCTGGCACAGGTTGCACAACAAACCCGTTCCCAGGGGCTGGTCATGCAGGCTGACTGGCTTGAATGTCTCGCCGGGGGAATACGGCCTGCCGTACCGGCCATGCCCGAAAGTTTTTATTCTCTTTTGGCAGCCCTGAAACTTGCAGCCCGTCAGGAAGCTACAGCCCGCAAACTGATGGTTACCATCGGCGAGATCACCTTCGTGCGCCAGTTCCAGTCCAGCCTCGCTTCCCTTGATTCCCGTAAAAAGGTACTCGGTGCAAGCCGTATCCTGTGGAAAACCCAGTTCAGCCCGCACCGCGTCAGCATAAGCCGCCGCAAACCTGCTAATCAGGTACCGCAGCAGCTTTCCCGCTGTCTGCCCAGTCCCGGCGGTGATATTTACATTGTTTTAACCGCCCGCCCCGGACGGCATTTTACTGCCGACGAAGAACGCCTGTTCAGCCTGACAGCAGATCATCTTTCCGTAGTATGGGAGCTGATAGGAACCAGGGAACGGCTGGACAAGGCCTCCACCCTGGATGCCCTGACCGGTGCCATCAACCGTGCCGAACTGTTCCGCCAGCTGGAGCTGGAACGCAAGCGGGCCTCACGCGGAGAGCATAAGCGCCCGTTTTCCATCCTTTTTATCGATCTTGATAATTTCAAGCACTACAACGACACCCTCGGTCATCGGGCAGGAGATCTTATTCTCAAGTGCTTCTGCGACATGACGCGGTCCCTGCTGCGCGACACAGACAGTCTGGGCCGCTACGGGGGCGACGAGTTTGTTGTGCTGTTACCGGATACCGACGCCGCCGGGGCCCGGCTGACCGGTGAACGCATACTTGCAGCACTGAAGGCAGAAAACGGCTTTGTAGCTGCGCTTAAAAGCTCCGGCTTTGACCCGGATTCCGCCGGACTTACCGGGTATATCGGTGCTTCTATCGGAATGGCCGTGTGGACGCCGGATCTTGCCGGAGTGGAAGACCTGGTTCATCTTGCAGATGAACGGGTTTACCGCGCAAAATCCCGCGGCAAAAACCGTGTAGAAGGTTAAAAACCTTTTTTCCGCGGCAAAATCCTGTCAAAGCCGAGGTAGGGCACCAGGGCAGAAGGCATGGCCACAGAGCCGTCCGCCTTCTGATAGTTTTCCAGTATCGCGATCATGGCGCGGCTGCAGGCAACAGCGGTTCCGTTCAGCATGTGCACAAAGCGGGGCTTGCCCTGCTCGTCACGATAGCGGATACCCAGCCTGCGTGCCTGATAATCGGTACAGTTGCTGGTCGAGGTTATTTCACCCCACTCCCCCGCATCGCCGCGTCCGGGCATCCAGGCTTCAAGGTCCCATTTGCGGTAGGCAGGTGCACCGAGGTCACCGGTAGCCGTGTCTACAACCCGGAAGGGAATACCGAGCCCCTTGTAAATGTCCTCTTCAATTCCGCGCAGTTCGGCATGCATGGCATCGGATTCCTCGGGCTTGCAGTAAATGAACATTTCCAGCTTGGTAAACTGGTGTACCCGGTACAGGCCCTTGGAAAACTGGCCGGCGGCTCCTGCCTCGCGGCGGAAGCAATGTGAAAGGCCTGCCATACGGATCGGCCCGGTGGAAAGATCAATTATATCATTCTGATAATAGCCGCCAAGGGTGATTTCGGCAGTTCCTACAAGACAGGTGCCGGTACCTTCCAGGGGATAGATATTTGATTCGGTTCCGCGAGGATTAAACCCGATTCCTTCAAGAATTTCTTCCTTGGCAATATCGGGTGTGATCATCGGAGTAAAGCCGCGCTTTACCAGAATATCAAGGGCATAGCGTACCAGAGCCTGTTCCAGAAAAACCGCTTCATTTTTGAGGAAGTAAAACTTTGTACCGGCAACCTTTGTTCCGGCGTCAAAGTCGATGATATCCAGTTTTTCACCCAGCTGCACATGATCCAGGGCCTTGAAGTCAAATACTGTGGGCTCGCCAAAACGGGCCACTTCGCTTGAATCCTTGTCTTCACGGCCGACAGGGGCGTCAGGATGGGTCATGTTGGGGATTGAACGTGCAGCCGTAAAGCAGGCTGTTTCAGCTTCAGCGACACGGGCCTCGGCAGCAGTGATTTCGTCCTTGATCCGCTTGCCTTCTTCAATAAGGACGGCGCGGTCCTCGGGTGAGAGCTTTGCCTTCATTTTGTCGGCATTCTCGTTACGGGCGCGGCGCAGAGCATCAAGGGCGGTAATAGCCGAAGCACGCTCCTCCATCAAGGCGATGACCGGACGGGCATCTGCATTCATAAAGCGGTTGGCTATATTTTTCTCAACCGCTTCAATATTGTCTTTGATAAACTGAAGGTCTAACATGCATCAATACTAGCGCATCCGGGCATCTCTGGGCAAGCGGGAGAGATAAGTGCAGAATGTAGAAAAATAATACACTTCTTAATTTTATTCATGTTTAAATATAACCATGAAGTAAAACGCTTTCTCAAAGATTTTAGAACTATGAGCAATGAAAATAGTGTCGGATAATGAATCTGGTGCTCACTATAAAAAGGAGATCCCGGCAAATGAAAAAGACTTGTTTTCGTACATTATTGATGTTAAGCATCATTGTGGTCACTGTTTCTTGTGCAGTTTCAGGATTGGGAAAACCTGATGCAGAAAAAAACCCTGATGAATCACATCCTGATCGCTCGTCAACATCGTTTGAGCGGCCATTTACACGAACATTACGACTTTCCAGCCCGGCGATGACCGGCTCTGATGTACGCCTTTTGCAAACGCTCCTGAATGACTGGGCAAGGGCAACCGGCCACACACCACTGGTTGTAGATGGATCATTCGGCTCTGTTACAAATTCAATGGTGCGTTCATTTCAAAGCGCAAATGGATTGTATGTTGACGGTATTGCTGGCCCGGTAACATTGAACAAACTGATCAGTGTGTTTACACTCGGGTCAACCTGGATCAGCCCGTATTACCGCTCGCTGGCACTTAGTTCTCCAACACTGAGCGGTGGTGATGTCCGTGCCCTGCAACAGGCCTATAACGGCTGGGCAAGAGCTACTGGTCGATCCACCCTGCTGGAAGATGGAGTTTTCGGCTCAGTAACAAGAACTGCAATCATAACCTTCCAAAACGCCGAGTCCCGCCTTCTTGCAGACGGGGTTGCCGGAAGGCAAACACAGCGCTTGTTATTCATTCGCAGCTGGAATGCCCCCGCCGCAGTCTCGCCTATTCCCGACAGCTCATGGACGAGACCGCTTGCCGGATATGTAGTAACACAGGAATTTAAAGGGGCTTCCGTGCATAATGGTATTGATCTGGCAAAACCCTCGGAAGTACTATTTACGCGGCACGTTCCGGCAGGGTCAAAGCAATTCTGCGTGGTTATCTGCTGAACGGCACTGTCGGAAGCACAGCATTAAGTGGCTGGGCCCTTGATCCGGTGTACAAAATGTCAGGCGACAAGATAGTTTTGAAACATGCTGATGGAAAGCTCTCCATCTATGATCATGTTGCACCGGTTTCCGGCCTTGCAGTCGGTCAAAATGTATATAAGGATCAACCGATTGGGTACATAAATCAATCTGGTAATCGCACCGGTGCGCATATACACTTCGCCATTTTTACAGGAAATACAGCTGCTACAGCCGTTAATCCTCGAAACTATATAGGTTTCTAGTGATGTAATAAAGAAACCGGCATGCTATCACATGCCGGTTTCTTATGAGCTCACTGTCAGAATTCCTCTCCCAGATCCCAGAAGTCCTTGACGCCGTAGCCCACATCATACCGTCCGCTAAAGGCGCGGGCTGCGGGAGGCAGCCAGACACCGGTAACCCCGGCCGTTGCCAAATCGCGGGCAATGCCCGAAAGACGCGATACAGGATTTGACAGGTGCTTCCATAAATCTGGATAGGCATCCCAGTAAAAGAATTGATAGACGGTTTGATTCACCTGGTCTGCAGGAATAACGGGATATGCCGCCCTGGTTGAGTAGGCCTTCTGCACCCATACCGACCATCCTGTTCCTTCTGCAAGATTTACTGTAAAAGGCGCCCAGCCATCCACGTTCGCTTCGACTGTTTCGGTGCGGTTTCCGGTTATGTCGACGAATTCTGTCCCTTCAGGTAAACCGGTATTTACCCAGTGCGTGTGAGCGCCGCCTGTGTTCCTTCCGGATAGCAGCAATACAAGGCCGGTACCCGGGATTCCGGGGTCGCCGGCCCGGCGGAAGGCGTAAACCTCTTGTGTATTCGCATTTCCGGTAACATCCGCAATCATCTCAACAGAGTCGCCATACGCAAAGTAACGGCGGGCTTCGACAAGCTTGCGTAAGGTAGGGGCCATGCCAAACTCGTCCCAATCCCGTGCATATACCGTCGGGATAGTCCAGTTGCGCATCAACATATAAGCGTAGGCCTGATTTTTATAGTTGTCTACCTGAGGAGTCCCATAGGGGTTCCCGGCGCGGTTCGTGTCATGGTTATCAACAAAGGTTACCGCCCGGT
>CAZXJV010000074.1:0-14020 GCA_964641135.1 uncultured Treponema sp.
GCGGAACCAGCGTTGAAACAGGAAGTGGTCTGGCAACTATTGAATATTCTCTTAACGGAACAGACTGGTTTGTGCTCTCAAGTTCGCTTGCCTGGACCGGGACTGTTCCTGTTGTACAGGGCTCCAACAGCCTGAGCTTCCGTGCAACAGATCTTGCAGGAAATACAACTGTTTCTGGGCCGCATACAGTTACTGTAGATACCGCGAATCCGGAGATCACTGTCACCTCACCTTCAGCCCTTGTGCGTGTTAATGGCACACTTGCCTTACCGGTTACCCTGAACGCCCGTGATATTGACGGCAGCGGAGTAGATCAAGTTCTTCTGAAAGTAAATTCAACCGACTTCACGAGCGGCACGGTTGCAGCAACACTGGGTGGCGGTACTGCTCAGGATGGTAGCTGGAGTGCGAGTATTCCGGCAGCCATGCTTGATCTTACAAACGGTGTTACCTATCAAGTTCATGCCCGTGCACGCGATGCTTCCGGACGTACATCGACAGCCAGTTTCCCTGTCTTTGTAGATAAGGCTCCTCCGACTGTGGCCATCACAAGCCCTGCAAACAACTCGAAGATCAACAAGACTATTGCAATAAACGGTACAGCAGGGGACAACCAGGTGCTCTCGCAGGTGACTGTAGAATTCCAGCGTCCGGATAATTCCTGGATGAATCAGGCAACCTTTAGCGGTAATGACGGGTTTAACTGGTCCTTGACTGGTATCAATACCGCAACTCTGGGTGCCTTCAAAAATCCTTTGCCTGTACGTGTGACAGCAACCGATGAGGCCGGTAATACCAATAGTGTGACCTGGAACTACGATATAGATCAGGACTCTGACAGACCGGTAATCCGTTTGTCCAATGTGCGGACCGATGGTACAACTACACTGATCAATACTACAACGGTTTCCGGTGTTCTGCTTGACGATGACGGCACAGTGGCTTTGAGTGATTTTGCAGCATCGGAAAACGGAATTGACTGGTTTACCGCAACTGCCAATCCGCTGATTGCAAATCCGGGTAATCCTCTGTTCTATGATGTGGATACCCGGTCATTCCAGGTTGCTCCTTCACTTGGTGACGGTCAGAAACATCTTTACTTCAGGGTAACGGATCAGGCCGGAACAACCTTTACTACTCCGGTAGTGTATGATGCCGGTCAACTTTTAACCTATCCCAAGATCCAGTTCAGTACCGACGCCGGTACTGCAACAGGTCAGCATGTAGCGTACAAGATCGACACCAACCCGCCGGATATTAATGGTGATATTCACTTTGATTCCACAAGTCCCTGGGATTTTACCGGGGCCAGCGAGCCTGCTGATGAAACCCGTCTGCTGAACAATACGGTATTTGGAGGAACAAATAACCGGTTTGCCCTGCGTATTCAGGCCCGCGATACTGTTGGTATACAGTCTGTAGCAGTTTCTGTTGATGGAACTCCGTATACTACAGTTAAACAAAGCGGTGATATCGGTGATTGGGAGGTCTTTACTACCAGTGCTGTTACGCCAATTGATGTAGCAGGATGGTCAACAGGCGGTGCAACGGTCACAATTACTGTTACCGATAATTCCGGTCAGACCTCCAACTCGACTCGACAAATCCTGATTGATAATTCAATGCCGGTTGTTGAAATCACTTCTCACAGCATGTATGAACAGGTGACAGGTGATCTTGTTCTTCGCGGAACAGCAACTGATGTCGGCGGCGGCGGAATTCAGACCGTTCAGTACCGTGTTGGTAACGATGCTGGCTGGGAAGCGGTATCAGGTACCTTCTCATGGAGCGTAACATTCACAAATGCAGAATCCAATGTGATTACGACTGTAGGTACCTACGCCAATACAACCCATGCAACAGAAATAGGTACATCGGGTATCTGGCGGTTGCCGATAACCATTCGGGCGACTGACAAAATGGGGAATATACGCGATCAAGTTCACTATCTGGATATTGATCCTGATGGTGATAAACCCAAGATTTTTGTCTTGTATCCGGACCCCCTTGTAACAAGTACTCTTGGTGGAACAATACGCATCTTTGGAAGTGCTGTTGATAACGAATCTGTCTCTGCGGTCTACATGATGATTGATGTCAATAATGACAGCAACTTTGACGCTGCTGACAGAGACATCTTGATTGCCAACGGATACAGCGTGACAGGAACAGGAACAGAGATAGATCCATATCAGTTCCTGGTTAACGGAACAGCGAGCTGGAACAGATCGATTAATACATTGGGTGAGTTTAATCCTGGCTCCGGTGATCCCGCCCGACCCATCAGTTTCCGTGTCAGGGCCCAGGACAATAACGGTACCTACGGTGTTTGGAGTGAACCGCAGACAATCTATATAGACAACAATGTACCTCAGATCGGTTCTGCTGTTCCGCTCAAACTGGTACAGTATACGGATGGAACCTATACCACAATTGCTGCCCAAAAAGACTACGTCGCAGGTATGTATATCCGTGGCGAGTGGTTCCTTGTGGGAAGCGTTTGGGATGAAAGCGGAATCTCTACAATCAACCTGAGCGGTTCTGCAACCGCTACGTTGGGTACTCATGAGAATACCTGGTTTATTCGTGATGGAGTGGTTCACCCAACGACCGGTAAGTATAATTACATGCTCAGGATCCCTGTAGGACGGCCTTTGGCAGATACAACTGCCGGACGGCTTAACTATTCCATATATGTGGAAGATGCCAGTGATCCGACAGGTACCGCAACCCAGGCTATCCAGATCAACTATGACAATAAGGCTCCTGTTTCTGCAGTGCTGTCGCATGGCGGTACTCCGATCAACAACAGTACCAACTTGATTATTCAGAGCAACCGTCATTTCACTATTACTTCTGAAGTAACAGAAAGCGATATCAATGACAGTGGTTTTGACCGGCTGGTGTTCTTCTTTGTAAGAAACGGAACCGAAGATCGGGTATATAACCCGATGCTGGCGACAGGTCATCCCCAAAACAGGACAAATCTTGATGACCTGGACTGGACTGCCGGAGATATACCCCGAAGGAGTATATCCGGTGTTGGACGTCCTACCGAGGACAGCCTGACCCATGCAGAGATAGAAACAAACTTCAATATCCGGACAGGTGGTCTGGTGCGTATAGCCGGTGTGGATCGCATGATCAGCAGTGTTGATCGAGGGTTGCGAACTGTGACCTTTAGTCCTGCGGTCGCTACAACATTCACCGATGCCGAATTTGCATATGGTCTGGTGGTAAACAACACAACGATTGAGACAGGTGTGTGGGATGGATCTGTTCTGGATAGAATAGAGAACGATGATGGTGACGGTATGATAGAATCTGTTCGTCGCTCCGGCGGTACGTATGAATGGGATGCCTCTATTAATTCTCTTAATATCCCTGACGGCCCAATAGAGCTTCATTATATAGCCTACGACAAGGCAGGAAACGCTGTTGCCGGTTTTGTAACGACCTTTGTCGCGAACAACAGACCCCGTCTTGCAAAGGTACGGGTCGGAACTGACCTGGGTGGCGATAATCAGTTCAGCTCCGATGAGATATCGACCTTCTTTACTGCTCTGAGCGGTGAAGAAAGTGCGTTGGTTAATCTTGCTTCTTCGTCATTCCGTGTTAAGGGTGATTTGGTTGTGATTCCGGAATTCGTGGGTGGAAATGGCACGTTGCGCTACACTTGGGCAACAAATGGTGCTGCGGCAACACCTTGGGACGGCACAACACTGCCCGCAACGGCCCTAACCGGAACGCCTCCCGGAACGGATTTTGGCACGATAACGGAAACTGACACCAGTGTCGTACATCCCCGGGCTATTGTGATTGAAGCAGCTGATCTTGTAGCAATGGATGATGTTCTCAAGCTGTTCTCATTCGGTTTCTGGGACGAGACCGAGGAAACAATCCAGGCCACAAGCAGTCAATGGGCACGTTTGAATGCTCCGCTATTGGTAGATGTTGTGGATGGTGTTGCGCCGCGTGTGGTTATCAGCCCCTTCTTCTGGAATTCTGCATCGGATAACTCTTTGTTTGGCAACAGCCGTGCAAATGGACATATCGAGCTTGAAGCGGATCTGCCGGTCTTGTTTGATCAACCCAGCGGCCTGTTTGACAGTGATCCCAAGGTTTCGGGTAGTATCAGTATCCGCGGTACAGCATATGATGATCGGCGATTATCAGCCTTGTATGCCTTTATTGGTGATGGAGCTACAACCAGTGTGTTCACGTTCACCGATGCAGGGGCAACTAAGCCTTTCGGAGGAAGAACCTATGCCCGTATGGCAACCTACAGCACTGCAACAGGCGAATGGACCGGAACCGACCGTTGGACAACAGATGGCTGGAAATTTACTGTTATAACAACCGATGGTTACTTGACCCAGGCTGGTCACAAGGTTGACTGGCAGCTGGATATCAATACTGCACTTATAACCAATGTGGCTGCTCTTGACCGGGTGATTCGCGTAGTTGCCGAGGATGGCAAGCCTGTAACCCCGAATCCTTCAAGTGAAACGGCAACTCCAACCGGTGATATTGCAACCAAAAATGTACCGTTCTACCGGGTGGATGTGGTGCCGTATATTACAGGAATAAGTACACCCAAGCGAACGACGGGTGGACTTAAAGACGCAAATATCCGTTCATCACAGGGGCTATACTCGATTATTGCAGGATCGGATGGAACCTTCGCTACGGTTAACGGCTTTAACCTTAATCCGAATGCAGTACGGATCGTAAATGATGCATTGTCAAAAACTGCCGGTGTTACAACAACATCGGGTGTATCGTTGGGCTATAGCGGTGCTGCGGCTGATCGAAGGTCGTTCAGTATGTCAAACAACAGTACAGTGAGTGGTTACCTTGAGGTATTCACCAATGGAATCCGCGCCCTGAACAATGTTAACAACAATGATGCCAAGGGATCATATGTCGGTACTGTTGCCGAGAATTTCTACAACCTTGAACCGGATAGAATCTTGCGCAAGAATCTCCGCTTGACTGATGATCGTTATCTGCGGTTCTTCCGTATGCGGGATACAGGCATAAAAAATGCATATTATCCATCAATGATAATGGATGATAACAGACCGGTATTCGGAATAATCAATCCTGCAGGAGGCACCGGCTCGTACTTCCCGAACACCTATCAGCCACAACGAATCAGGTTCAATGAGGATGGAACTGTCAACAGCAGGGAAGAACTTGTTGGCGCGCTAGCATGGGAGCAAATGGCTATGGCCAAAGATGGCGATGGCAGGTATTACCACATGATGCATTATAACTACAGCGGTGAGCCCTTGAACTTTATCTATGACAGATATTCGTCATTGCATGGAAACAGTGCCTGGGCCGGGTATACCGCGTACGTCGATGCTCCTTCCAACAGATCGTATCAGACCGGTAACAACGCCATTGCACTGGAGACAAACCGTCTTGGCGGGTTGCTTCTGGACAGATACCAGTATCCTAAACTCCATGTTAAGGGAACGTCTGTTTCTTCATTTGCCCGTATATATGCAGCGTACTATGATGATTACAACGGACAAATTATCTTCCGAAACTTCCAGATTGGAACAAATGCGGGAGGCAGAAACACAGCCCTGTTCAATGGAAGTGGATATTCCCAGTTTACCAACATAACGGAAAATACCAATACCGCAAGTTCTACTACATGGAATACAGGACGTATTACCGCGGCCACAGGGGCATCCAAACACTTTGATATGGCTGTTACGACAGATAACCGTATTATCATCGTGTATTATGATGAGTCCTTGAGTCGGCTTGTGTTGCGGTACTCCGACACCCTGGTAGATGGTTCGACCCCCAATACAGCTGTAACCTGGACAACCTTAACCGGTGTAGAATTCCCGGAATATGTGGGGCAGTATGTGTCAATGACGCTGGATGCTTCTGATGGTATTCATATAGCTGCCTTCGATTCACTGGATGCTGACTTAAAGTATATGTATCTTACCGCGTACAACGCTGGCACCGTTGAAGCGCACACTATAGATGCAGCCGCTTCTGTCGGTTTATGGACCAATATCAGTATTCGTGGAAACATTCCGTATATTGCGTACTATAACAGTTCCGAAGCCGGTCAACGTGACTCGATCAAACTTGCGTACTCCAATAACGCGGTGGGTTCGGTTACAGCAGGTGTTGAAGATGGATTTGTAACAAACGGATGGGAGACCTTAACGGTACCCTCCTTGTCACCGGCACAGGGTGGCGGTCCGCGGTTCAAGCAGGTTAATCTTGGTTTCGACCTTACCGGACGACCAGTTCTTGGTTATCTGGGAACAAATCTGGAGTTTGGAACCTGGTTGACTGAATAAACAACAGTACGGGATACCTCGAATAACTACAGTGGTTTTTCGAGGTTCACTTTCGTAACAAAAAACAAAAAGGGCTGTCTTGCGAATATCTGCAAGACAGCCCTTTTTTTATGACTTTTGTTTTATTCGCGGATTACGCCTGCGTGGCAGGGTTCCGGTATGGGTTCAGCGTTTTTTTATTCACGTAACCGTGCCCTGATGGCGGCGGCGAAGGCCTTTTGTTTTACCGGGTCTGCCGTTGCTGCTGTAAAAAGGCCGGTCAACGGGCGCTCGGAAGCGGCCAGCCAGAACCTCACATCAGCAGACTGCCGGTCAGCCGGAGTTGCTGTTACGCTTACCGGAGCGAAGCCGGTGGCGCTGCTTAGCCGGGACTGGGATTCATCCGATGCAAGGTATTCAAGAATGCGTGCTGCATCGTGCTTGTTCCTTCCGGTGTTGACAGGAATGGCTACAATAAGCGGAATAATCAGGGATCGGCTGGAAAGTTGTGTGTTGGAGGATACAAACGAGGTTTCGAACAAGTCAATAGTGCGGTGATCAACAGAACGGTGGGTACCCATATCCATAAACACAAAACCTGCTTGCCGGTTTTCCATAAAATTCACCAGGTCCGATGGTTTTATATTCAGCCATTCTGTGTGCAGGATTCCTGAAGCCTGCCAGCCGCGAAGCAAGGAGATAGTATCGTCCAGTGCCGGATTTTTTACTGCGACAGCTGGATCCGCAGCTGTCTGTATTGCTGCGACAACACTCTGCCAGCCATCAAGCCCCGAGCGGGCTTCAATAAGTGCAGCCAGAAACATTCCAAGATGCTGATCGTCTCCGCCTGCAACAAGAACAGGAAAGCGAAGATTTTTCAGGAGTGCAAGAGCACTGGTTTCCAGTTCTGCAAGGGAGGATGGATATCGTTGCCCTGCAGCGGATAAAACCCTGCGGTGGGCTGCAAGTTCATAGTGCCCGGCCAGTAACGGAAGAGCAAATATCCGGGTATTGAAAGTCACTGCAGTGCGGGCGCTGCTCGGAACAGATTTCAGAATTGATGGATCCAGAGAAGATGTCGAACCGGCTAATGAAAGAAGTGTCTCTCCGGTTTCAAGAATCAACAGGTCAATCTTGTTTTTTCTCAGGAGTCTGGCTGAAGGTATCTGTGCGGGGTCCAGCTCAACAAACCGGGGCGTGTGTTTAAAATGTATAGCCCCTTTCAGAATCTCTGTTCGCAAACTTTTTTCTGATGTGCTATCGATGTTTAATACTGCTATGGTTACAGGTTTGGGCAGGCTGAATACAATAACTACCACACAAATGAGCACTAAAAATGCCGCAACGGGGACTGCAATACGCCACCGTTTCTTCAAGAACTCTACTGGTATTTTCATGGACTCATAATATCATGGTCTCCGATAAATTGGACAGTATTTTAACAGTCTCTTTGCCTTTTTGGAGATAATCAAGAAATGTTATGCTTGCGGACTGGGATTTTCTCTGTTACAATGGCTGGTATGGGTGTCAATATGAAGAAAATCGGACTTGTTGCCGTTTTTTTGTTGTCTTTTACTATGGTTTTATGGGCGCAAACCATGCCGGAAACCGCTTCCCGTCAGATGGATGCCGCCTTTGCAGAAAAGTCAGTGCAAAAGATCAGCGTTTTGCTCAGTACCTGGAACGGTACCGCCTGGTATACCCGCGCAGAGGATTATACCCTGCGGCTTGCCCGGCAGCTTGTTATCAATAACGAGCTTGATCTTGCCAGGGACGTTGCTCTTGCCCTGATAGACAACAACCTTGACAACAAGGACGCTGTCGGTTTTTACCAGTCCGTTCAGCAGGCAATTATACGCCGGGACACTGAAGCTAAAAACGCCGAAGAGCGTCGCACGGTGGAACTGTTCCGCAATCAATCCGAGGAGACGCGGGCACGAACCCAGATATCCCGCGATTATCAGGCAGTTCAAAACCGGGAAACCGGTCAAAAAATATACCTGGACCAGAACTTTAATACTCATTACCGCACCATCACCTGGGAGGCGAACCTCGGTCTTGCCTCTCTGTCTGCACAGCTGGTTTCCGGTGAACTTGATGCACACTATGGAGTATCTTTGCAAGCTTCTGTATTTCGCCAGGGTGAAACCGTTGTTGCCGGCGCCGACCTTGATGGGGGGGTCCAGATACTGAATATCATGGGCACTCCCTCGGTAAGCATGCACGGCCTTTTAGTCGGTTCTTTCGCCAACAAGGACCTGAGTAAATATTTTGTTGGCAGGATAGGGGCCGGTGTATTGGGTTATGACATGGGAATGGAGGATACAAACGAGATCTTCTTTGCCACCCCGGTAGTGGGCTTGGGCTTCCGGGATATTCCCATTGGGGGCGCCAACCGGTTACAGCTGTCAATAGATTATTATCCGGGACATCTGTACACTTCCGGTCTGACAGTGGCCGCCGGCGCGAATCTTTTGATGTCATTTATAATGGCAGAAATGCAGGACTTTAATGTTCATTTTAATATCGGGATCAGGGATACCATGCTGATGTATTCCTCCGGTTTACGTAATGAAACCAAACTGACCTTGTACATCGGACTGGGAAACAACGAATAACCGGCAACATCCTGCATCCTTTTTTGGCGGGTGTCGGCAAACCTGATGCTTTTTCAAGGTTTGTTGGTGGTCAAGAATTTATATACGTGTGCCGATAATATTGTAGAACCCGTGTACATCCGGCATGGCGCTGACTGACAGCGCTGTGTACTGTTATGTTGTATGCGGAAATACAGGCGGTTCATATCGGAGTGGGCTATTATGAATAAATTGGTTCGGGGTCTTTTAGCGGTAATAATCGGAACAGCAGTACTGGTAACACTGTATGCTGCGGATGAGGAGCTGGTTCGCCGGTACCTGACCGCTGCAAATGAACAGCTTGCTAACCGCAATTATGCACGCGCCTTTTCCTATGTTAATACCGTCTTGAGTGCCTACACTGACGAGTCGGTGCCGCAAAACGTGGAAATAATGGCCGAGAATATCTATTTTGAATATCTTGGGCAAATCCGCGACTTAAAAGATTCACGGGCCTTTAATGTTGTTAAAGAATCATTGATAGTATACCCCTTCCTTTCTTCTGAACGCATCAGCCGGTTGATTCGGGTAATAAACACACAGGAAGCCCAGGATATTGCATGGGGTTCTTCTTCCGGGCGTACAACAGAACAGACTTCAATTCCGGGAAATAATCCGGTTTTATATAATACCCTTGAGCTTCAGCTTGCCCTGGAAGCTGTAAAGCAGCAGGCAGTCGAGTCGGTCATGCAGCGAGAGGAAGGCTTCCAGAACGAACTGCTGGATACACAGCGCCAGGCCTATGAGCAGGCTCTGATGCAGGCACGCGAGTCAGCCAGTGCCAATAACCGCCTGTTGCTGTTAAGCCTTCTGGTGCTTGCCGGAATCTGTTTTGTTATTTTTATAGCGGTTATCATAAATATGATAATCAGTATCCGTAACGAGAAGCATCAGAACCAGCAATTCGCGGACACCCTGCGCGTTGTTTCCGAACTGGTTCGTGCTCCGCATGAGACAGTACGGCTAGATGCCCTGCCTCCTGTATACAACATAGACCCTGCGGTCAGGATGATCGGCTCAAACGTAAAGGGCTCCGGGCTTCCTGCACCCGATCTTTCAGACGATGAAAAGAAAGCTTTGAACGAGCTTGCCCAGAAATGCAAGGAAACCGGAGCACAGATAGACCTCAAGACCAACCGCAAGAACAACTCAAAGAATGTTTCTGAGCTGGTGTACAAAATTGCCCTTGAAATGAATGTACCGCAGTATGACGCCAGTCTCTTCTTTTCGGTTGCCATGGTTTACGATATCGGTTTTCTTGAGGTTGCCGATTCAATCCTTGCGGCAGATCATCTTTCAGACGATCAAAAATACGAGATTCGCAATCACGTAAAGCAGGGTCTGGCCCAGATATCGTTTGTTCCCGAGAAATACCTGCCGGTATTTGCTGACGGAATTCTGATGCATCATGAAAACATGGACGGTTCCGGATACCCGGAAGGTCTGCAGGGTGCGTACATACCGCTTGTAGCCCGTTTGATTCACGTAGCCGAGTCGTATGTTTCGTTGATTTCCAAGCGCAACTACCGCGAGATCTACGACAAGGAATCTGCAATCGCAGAGCTTCGTCAAAAACCCGGTTTATATGACCAGGAAATTGTAGATGCTCTGGACAGAATAATCTGATAGAGGTTTTTTACTCAATAACAAAGGTTCGGCCGTCGTACATGAAGATGCTGTGGCTTAAATAGCGTCTGACGGCTTCGAAAATGACGCGCCGTTCCACATCCTTGCCCAGTCTGATAAACTCATCAACTGAACGTGTATCGGCAACACGAATAACATCCTGAAAAATTATCGGCCCCTGATCAAGATCTTCTGTTGCAAAGTGACCTGTGGCGCCAATAATTTTGACACCCTTCTGCCATGCTTGATGATAGGGCTTTGCTCCCTTGAATGCCGGAAGAAATCCGTGGTGAATATTTATTACCTTTCCGTCCCAGCGTGTGCAGAATCCGGCGCTCATTACCTGCATATATCTGGCCAGTACCACAAGATCAATACTGTAGCGGGACAGGATGTCCTCAAGATCCTTTTCGTATTCAATCTTGCCCTTTGCGGGGTCCACCTGAAAATACGGAATATGAAAAGATGTTGCTATACCTGCAAGGTCCGGATGATTTGATATGATGACAGGTATTTCACAATCCAGTTCGCCGTCTGCATGTTTGAGCAGCAGCTCATACAGGCAGTGGCTGGTTTTAGAAACCAGAATAGCGATGCGTTTTTTCCGGTTATTGTTAAAAAGCTGCCAGGTCATTTCATATGAGCCTGCTATAGCATTGAAGGCTTTGGAAAAGGATTCTTCTGTAAAGGTTTCATTGCCGGTAAATAGTACCCTGCAAAAAAACATGCCGATGTCTGTGGCGGTGTGCTGTGCCAGGTTAAGAATGTTGCCGCCTGTTTCTGCAATACAGCCGGTAACTGCCGCTATAAGACCGTTATGATCGGCACAGGAAACTGTAAGGGTATAGGTTTGAGAACTCATAACTTACACAGTACAATGATTGGTGGCTTTCTGCAACCGGATGTAGCTGGGGGACCGGATGGGTTCTTCCAGGAAGTCGATGCATAATATGCCCTGCATGCGTGTTTCTCCGTCCAGACGAACAGCGAGCGTTCTGCAGATATTACCTGAGGCCTGGGAAAGATAGGGATCGGTGAAGTAGCGTTTGACGCCCAGGGCTTCAAAACAGGAAAAATAGGGCTTCAGACAGTGGTTTGCACCGGGGGCTGCGGGCCCAAACACGCCGTGTGTGCTCTGGATGACCAGGAATGGTGACAGTATCGTTGGAGACGTTTGTATCCCGTTGTTATCCAGCAGATAGATACATTCAATCTCATTATTCATTGCGATGAATTCTTCAAAAACCGATCGCATGCGTTCGGGATCATTATCAGAAAGCTGCCTGAGCAGCCAGTCTCCAAGAACCTGTATATCTGCGGTCAGCCGGCGTTTGCGTTTCAGGGCGTTTAAGGAATGATAACGAACATCCTGCTGGAGCTCTTTAATGCGTGTCTGTGTTTCTTTCTGCAGGGCATCAAGGTCTCCGCGGGGTCGGGCTATGCCGAATCCCTGGTACAGATCTACCCCGAGCTGATGGCAGGTTCGTATTTCTTCCAGGGTTTCAACACCTTCGGCCAGACACAGTGATCCTGTCATTTCAGCCAGTGAATGGATGGACTTGACGATGGACTGGCGGTAAGGATCTTTTTCAATTCCGGAGACCAGGGACCGGTCAATCTTGATGATATCAGGATGGATCTGGATCAATCTGTCCAGATTGGAGTGTTCGCAGCCAAAATCATCAATAACGATTAAAAACCCGGAATCCCGGTAACGGCCAACAAACTCTACAAGATCATCCGGATTGCTTGATGGTGATTCAATCAGCTCAAGCCCGATTTCTGTGGGATCAAAACCCATCTGCCTTGCGACGGCGCCGATGTGGGGGCTGTCGTGACTTTCCTTGCCGATGTTCGCGGTATTGATGTTCATGAACATCATTGCATTTGTTGATGCGCGGAAGTGGTGGAAGCTTTCCATGGCCTTTTTTCTGCACAGGCGGTCAAACTCGGTTGCCAGAGTTTCCCTGTCTGCCTGGGCAAACAGCTGGGCAGGTTGAATGAGTTCCGGAAAATCAGGATGAATTCCCCTTACAAGGGCTTCGTAAGCGAATATTGTTCCATTTTTCAGGCTTATTATCGGTTGGAAAAAAGTGCAGATACTTTCTGCAGCCAGTATTTCTTCCAGTACAAAATCTGCGCACATCTGGTCCATACGTTGTACCAGAATACCAGAGATTTAGGAAAAAGTGTATAAAAATTGATAAAATAAGTATATAAGTGTATACTATCTGGGCATGGATAAAAGTGATACTGATTCTTCTGTTATCAGCGACTCATTGCTGTGGGACCTGCAGATGGAACTGTGTCCGCAGATGGTTTTCTTTCTGAACAGCGATCATACAGTCAAACATATCAGTAAAAGCGCATTACGTTATTTTTCCGCAAAAAAGATCGATCAGATTATCGGGTGCAGTATTTTTTCGGTTCTTGAAAACCCTGTTTTGCTGTTACTGGTAAAAAAATGGTTTGCCCGACTTGAATCCGGCAAGCCTGTCGACGAATACATTCCTTTGGATACGTATAAAACCGGCCGGTACGAGTGGTATCACGTGCAGGGCTCTCTTGCCCAGCGGGACGGAGTTGTATACGGGTCTGTTTTTTTTATTGATGATGTTACCGAATTGTACTCACAGCGCCGTGTTGTAGATACTTTGATGGCATCCATTCCGGGTACTATTCTGGTATTTGACCGGTCTTTGCGGGTAATCCTTGGCAGTGATTCTCTGGCCGTGGAAAATGGGTTCCAGTCCTGGCGTGAGCTTGTAGGGAAAAACCTGACTGAATTAAAGACCATAGATGTCCCTGCACTGGAGCTGCTGATAGACCGAATGATTCTGGGCGAGGATGTTATTACCGAAGTTACACCGCTTACAGATGAAGAGCATGGCGAACAGTGGTACTTCATCGATCTTCGGACAGTTAACTCGGCTGCAGGAACCTTCGGTTATATGCTTACGACCATGAATATGACCGGCGAGATCAAGGCGAAAGTAGTGCTTGAATCGCTCATGGATGCTTCATCGGATGCTCTGGTTATTGTAAATCCTGACGGACGCATTGAATATGCATCCCAGAGTCTTGCTGCAAGTCTAAAATTCCGAAACTGGCGCGAACTGGTAGGTAATCCCTGGAATCTGCTGTTCCAGAATGTATCTCCAAGCGGTATCGGTGATGCTACTTCCGATGATTTTGCCGGGCGCTTTGTCGAGCGGAAAAACGGAACAATTCGTTTGCCCGATGAAGAAGGGGAACGGTGCTTCAACTACAAGGTTGATCAGCTGGCATATAAGGATAAAAATCTCGGATTTCTTACGGTTGCAACAGATATTACCGAGCTTGATGCAGCCAGGGTTGCAGCCGAAGATGCGGTTCGGGCTAAGGCTGCTTTTCTGGCAAATATGAGCCATGAGCTTAGAACGCCGATGAATGCTGTATTGG
>CAZXJV010000075.1:0-13934 GCA_964641135.1 uncultured Treponema sp.
CAGGCCCCGTGTGACCGCAAAAACCTCAGTAATATCCCTGAATACCTCATAGCGCTGACCATCTATAATCTGGGGGACTACGGCCGGGCGGGACGGTTCAACAGAGCTGGCTGTGATGATAAGCCGCTCCACTCCGAAGGGAGCCGTCGGAGTAAAAAGACCGGGATATTCAACAACGCGATTAACCCTGTCCATCCCGATATAATAACCGCCTTCAAGGAGGACTTTTTCTCCGGTAACCAGAATATACGTCATCTGAATCCAGGCCGGCTGATTTACCCGCAAAAAAATTCTCAGCTCTTCGCCTGAATAAAAAACGGTACTGTTTTCATCCGCGCCGCGGTTGGTCCAGGCATTAACCAATATTGTTCCGTCAGAAAATGTTTCCTGATCAAGGGCATACTGATCTGCCAGGGCTTGCCGGTAATTGGACGGCACTATCTCCAGCGTTGCAGGCAGCAGGTCTCGGCGGAACCGTACAAAGGCGCTGCCCTTCACTGCACCGGCAGTATCCGCGGCAACCAGGGAAATCTCAAGAATATCCTTGCTGCCTTCATCCGAATAACGTCCTGTAACAACCAGTATCCCTGAATGGGCTTCTACACCCCGTGAAAGGAACTCGGTGCGTATGCGTTCAGAGGCATATCGTCCGAAAGCACTGGAAAAGTCCGAAGAACGCCATGAAAGCGCAGGGACACGTATGTCGGCAGCTGTTACCCCTTGTCGTACCAGTTGATCAACAAGCAGGGAGAACGCCTGATCCAGTGAAAGGATTTCGGAACCGGAGAGGCGCAGCACGGCCGCGTGCAGTTCCTGTTCGAAAGAACGAAGGGCCGTACGTGACGCAATACGGTGGCCGGTAAATACAGTGTCCGGGACAGAACCGTTCACCGTACTGTACAGCAGAATAATCTGGCGTACAGCTTCAGTTAAGGGCAGAATTCCGTTGTATTTAAAATATGCGTCGGTACGATTACCAGATTGTTCGAGAGCATAAGCTTCACCTGCCCGTCTGTCAATATCCGAAAAGACAGTATCAAGCTGTAACTGCCAATCATCCAGAAGCGATGTCCGGGAAACCTGCGCAAGGGCATAGACAGCCTGGTTATCGCGTTCAATCAGGTAGCTGATTCCGGGCAGATCCAGATCAGATGACAAACGGGTAACCTGTTCAAGAGAGGTGCTCGCCGAAGAACCAGTGTCTGTTGTATGAAGCCGGGTTTCTGTTCTAACCTGTACCCTGATCTGGTTAACAAGAGCGGCAGCAGCCTGGGCTTTTGCGGCTTCAAGAGCTTCGGCATACGGGATATTCAGGACCGACATGCCGAAACCGGTGTAGTGAGTATCGGCAGAATAAGGAGTTTGGGAGCCATAAGAGGATACCCAGGGTTCAAGGGCGAACAGTCCGGTCAAATTCATAAAAAAAACGGCACCAAGCAGGATTTTTTTCATGCAATCACTCCATATCCACATTAAAAGGCCTGTAAACCAGTGTATACCTTAAAAGCTGCTTGAACAAGTTGGAGAACAAAAACTGAACTGGGTGCGGAAATCATAAGCATCCACAGTACATCATCAATTCTGTGTGCGGTGTGTGCGATTGCTGCCATCACGTCTCATAAAAACTACAGAATCAGACGTTTAACGTTTTGTCGTTACCATACCCTGTCCCGACTTATCCTGTGATTCCAGCATTTCTTTACGTAATAGATCGTTCATGAGGGTTTGATATCCTTTCCCAAAGCTTTTTAGCCAGGCTAGTACATCGGCATCAATTCGCGCTGTTATCTGCTCTTTTCTTGGTTTATTGTGCTGTGGATGATCGTATTATCGATCTCCTGGTACGGGTCGGGGACCCGCACCATCGAGAAGCGACAGATGCACACTGCAGTTCGTCGCAGTGGAGCACAGGAACTTTGCCGGCAGTTTTTCATTTGACACCGCAAGGTGATAATTCACTCAATACGGATACTTGTATTGTCCATTTATTTATGCGTTGTTGACTTTATATACGTATCGTTTTATATTTATTACGTACGGAGGATGGATATGCCGAAAAAACTGACATTAAATATTGATAACGAACTAATCTCCTTTGCACATACATATTCACGCCAAAATGGTATATCTGTTTCTAAACTTTTAGAACAATACCTCAACCAATTACGAACAACAGATCAGAAGCTGGAACTTAATCCGAAAACTTCTTTATTGTATGGTCTATTCCAGGACTCACCGATTCCGGACAAAAACGAAATAAGGAAAAGGTTTCATGAAAAAGATACTCATTGACCTGAATATAATTCTGGATTTTTTAAATAAACGGAATTATCACCAGGAAGCCGCTCAACTGATTAATATGTGTGTTGAAAATATCATATCAGGTTATATGTGTGCTCATGAAGTGACAACATTATCCTGTTTCCTGTTGAAGGAGCACAAAGATAAAACCAAAGTTGTTAATACTATTACTGCCTTGATGGATATTTTTAATATTATTTCCATCGATGAAACTATTTTACGTGATTCATTGATTTCGCCGATATCTGATTATCAAGATGCCGTAATTGAAGTAAGCTCAATGAAATCAAATATTGATTATATCATTTCCAGAAACATTTCCGACTTTAAATCATCACGCGTGCCAGCGTTCACACCTGAACAATTCTTCCTTTTATAAGATTCTTCGCCCGCCGAAGGCAAGTGTCCAACAAGCGAATCTGCCGTTGCATATCTCCACTTGCAACAGATATGATTCCGTCGCGGTGGTCTTCGTGCTGGAGTGTTATGCCCATTGCCAGCTGCTCTTCGCGGGGGAACCACCTGTCAGAGCCGCAGGGTGTTGGGTGTTGTGCTGTGAATGGTTGTATTCCCGCCGGCGCGGTACGGGTCGGGGACGCGGGGTCATGATCGGCGCCGAAAAGGTATGCTGCTTGGAAACAGGCAGGGCCGCCGAAATGCCCCCGGATCCCCTGGACCCGCCCCGCTCCTTCGGTTGCGGTATACATAAGCATCCACAGCACACCATCAATGCTCTGCGCGGCCTTTGCGGTAGCTGCCATCACGTCTCAATGCCGTTCTCTAATCTTTTCCCGCCTCGCAGAGTACGGTTTCAGGAATTAGTAATAGAATGATCGGACACTATGAAACAAGTGACACAATTCTTCCTCTGTTAAAATCGAAGCGCTCGTAAATGCACTGGCGTAAAACCTTCCCAAATAATTTACATCGAGTCCTGAATAAAATAATTCGAAAGAAACAGTTTATTAAATCAGTCCTCTGTAGATAAGGATTAGCATACTTTTCTATTGCAATATCGTATCTTTTTTGGTACAATATGCTATGGAAGCAGAAAAGAAAATAAAAGTGGTGTTTTACAAAACCCCGTCCGGTAACGAACCAGTGCGGACGTGGCTTAAGAGTCTTCCGTCTGATGAAAAGAAAAATATCGGCGAGGATATCAAAGCCGTCGAGATAGCATGGCCAACAGGGCTGCCTCTCGTAAGGAAACTGGATTCAGACTTGTGGGAAGTCCGTACAAATTTGCATAGCAGGATATCTCGGGTGTTCTTTACTGTCTGGAATGGGTTCATGGTATTGCTTCATGGTTTCATAAAGAAGAGCCAGAAAACACCACAAGAAGATCTTGAACTTGCAAAGAAGCGAAGAAACTGCGTTTTGAGAGGAGGATATGATGAAAACAAATAAAACCATTGGTAGTTCATTCGATGATTTTCTTGAAGAAGAAGGTATTGCCGAAGCAGTAGAAAATGGAGCTGTCAAGAAACTCATTTCCTTTCAGCTACAAGAAACAATGAAAAACAAGAACCTCACTAAAACAGAACTCGCTCATCGACTTGAAACCTCTCGTGCAGCTGTAGACCGTCTTCTTGATCCAGAAAATCAATCGGTAACGTTGACAACACTTAGCAAGGCTGCTTCTGTTTTGGGAAAGAAACTAAAACTCGAGCTTATTTGAGGCTATTCCAAGACTCGAGCTCATTTGAATACATTTTGAAACCGCTCTTCCTGACCTCTACCCTACACACTACAAGATACCGCATCACGCTATCCGGAGGACTCTTATTGCAGCCAGTATCAGGGCGCCCCCCTCCACTCCAGATGGCCTGAGGCATGGACAAACAGAACATACTCGCGGCCGGATTCATAGTCGCTTACACGGACTGTTTCACGACGGAGGGTGCCAAGGAAACGGGGCATCCACTCTTCGGTGCGTACCAGACGGAACAAGGCAGCAAGCGAGCGTTCGGGTGGTCTGTCATAATCGACAAGATGATATATAAAGGGATGGCCGCCCTTGTCATAGTAGTTGAACAAACTTTGCGCCTTGCGCCGCTCAAGCGAACTTTGATCGGTGTACAATAAAAAAGGAAAAACCAGCCAGCCGGAACCTGAACGAAGAACAACACAATCCAGAAAAAGCTCCTGCCCCGGCCAGGACCGCTCCACTGTGGCAATAAGGTCGCCTGTCGGAGTATGAAAGGTCAACCGGGCGCTCACTGTTTCTGCCCCCCGCCCGAACACAGTCAGCGAGACCGGAAGCCAGGAATCGGAAACAGCAAACTGTGACGCACCGGCCTGCGAACGGCTGACAGAAACAAACCAGAGAACCGAAAACACAAGAGTAATACACACACCAATAAGGGCGGCAAAAGACACAAGACGTTGAAGCGGACGGGACTGTTTTACTGTTCTCCCCTCGCGCCCGCGCTTCATAAATTCAGTTCCTGCTGAGTTGCCGTCCCGGTTCCTGCAGATTCTGCAGCGGAGGAAAAACCAGAATCAAGCATCGCCAAAAAACCTGCCTCGTCGATCAAACGCACACCCAGCTCGCGGGCCTTTACCAGCTTGCTCGATGAACCGGACGGATTGTTGGTTACCAGATAATCAAGACCGCGGCCGACCGAACTTTTTACCTGACCGCCCAGGGCTTTGACCTTGTCGGCTGCTGCAGTGCGGGTCATGGAACCAAGCTCACCGGTAAAACAGAAACTCAAGCCTGAAAGAGCGCCGCCTTCCAAAGGAACAGTAGCGATGCGCACCGCGCCGGTTGCAAGAACAGCTTCCATCTCGGCTCGCAGGGCCGCAAGGCCCCGGGCCAGATCCCGGGCCAGAATCCCGCCGAACTGATGCACTGCCTCCAAATCAGATTCCGAAGCGTCAAAAAGCGAGTCCAGGCTCGTAAAGCCCGCAGACACCAGTTTCTCGACCATCGTTTCCCCGATTCCCTCGATATCAAAACCGGCCACAAACCGGGCCAGAGAAACTTCGCCGGTCGCACGGATTGCGGCAACGACTTTTCGCGCGCTCTGTTCGCCCATGCGCTCCATCGCGGCAAGCTCCTCAACCGTAAGGCTATACAGGTCCGGAATGCCGGAAAGACGGCCAGCGGCAAACAGGCGCTCAAGCAGGGTGTCGCCGATCTCGCGGATATCAAGGACGCTGATCCATTTTTCAAGACGGTGGTGAACCAGCTTGGGGCAGTCCACGTTGGGACAGTACAAACGGGTCCCCGCATCGGTCAGGGGCGAACCGCAGGTGCCGCAGCGGTCGGGTACGGGAATGGGCCGGGCGTCGGCGGGGTTCTCTACAAGAGCAACAATTTTGGGGATAATTTCACCGCGCTTCGTGATGCGGACGCGGCTTCCGAGCATCAGGCCGAGGGAGCGTACGATATCGGGATTGGCAAGACTTGCGCGCTGTACAACGGTTCCGGCGAGCTGTACGGGGTCCACTACCGCAACAGGCGTATAGGTGGCTCCCGATTCACTCCACTGAACCTCGCGCACTGTAGTGACAGCTTCTTCGGTAGTAAACTTGAAGGCGATCTGCTTCTGGGGCCGGGCGCGGGCAAGGTCGGCAGGGTCGATGGCGTTGCCCTTGACCACAAGGCCGTCTATGTCGTAATCAAGTTCAGGCCGTATCTGCATAACCTGTTCGCGCCACAAGATTACGTTTTCTGCGCCGGTCAGCGTTTTGCAGGGCACGCCGTTAAAGCCCTGTGCTTCAAGCCAGGCCAGCTTTGACAGCTCGTCGGTAAAAAGCGCTTCCAGTGAAGCGGCCGGGGCGGCGGTAAGTGCGGCCGGCGCAGCTGTAAGTGCGGCCGGCGCGGCGGTAAGTGCGGCCGGCGCGGCGGTAAGTGCGGCCGGCGCGGCGTCATAGCAGATGATCTTGAGGTGCTCGCAGCCCGTGCCGTCCTTGCGCTTCATCAGGCCGTTGGCGGCGTTGCGGCAGTTTGCGGTATCCGGAAACTGAGCTGCGCGGGTAGAACGGGTCATGATAACCTCGCCGCGAACCCCGCCGGTAAAGGGAAAGCGTCCTTGCGGACCTGCATCTCCGGTCAGTTCCGGAACAAGGCCTGCCATGCGTCGGGCGTTTGCGGTGATATCGTCGCCGATACGGCCGTCGCCGCGGGTTACCGCCCGGCTAAAGCGGCCATTGCGGTACTGCAGTTCAAGGCTCGCTCCGTCCAGCTTGTACTGGACCAGAAAGATGTCAAAATCGCGGTTGGCTGCCCAGGCGCGAAACTCGTCCGGATCAGCTGCCTTTTCCTGGCTGCCCATGGGTATCAGGTGTTCCGCCTTGGGAAAGCCGTCGGCTGCATCTGCGCCTACCCGGCGCAACACGGGGTTTTCGGGGTCAAGGTCTTTCAGCTCGTCCCAAAGGCGGTCAAAGTCTGCATCGGACAGTTCAGGTTCGCCGTTGTAATACAGGTCCTGGTGGCGCTTCACCAGGGTCTCAAGTTCGCGGATACGGGCCTTTGCGGTTGTGCTTGTTGCGGTTGTATTTGCTGCGGCTGTTGTGCTGGTTCCGGCGGATCCGGTGTGCGGCATCATCAGTGTACCTCCCGTTTAGTAAACATCAGTTCATGGATGGCCCGGCTTGCCTTCAGGCCCTTGGCTTCAAAACGGGTTTCAGGGCGCCAGCTTTGGCGGGGGGCAAAATGTTCGTACATGCTTTCAAGGCCAGGTGTGGCGGCAAGCTCAAGCCAGGCGTCCTCGGCGTAGGGCTCCCAGTCGGTTGCCATATACAAATATGCGCCACCTGCCAGGCGCGAAGCCAAAAGGTCGGTGCGGGGGCGGCGCAGAAGGCGGCGTTTGTGATGGCGTTTTTTTGGCCAGGGGTCGGGAAAAAAAATGTGACAGGCGGCAAGGCTGGTGTCAGGAAGCATGAACTGCAAAACCTCGATGGCGTCATGCTCGATGATGCGCAGGTTTTTTAAATTCCGTTTTTCTATTTCGCCCAGAAGACGGCCGACGCCCGCCCGATGTACCTCAATACCGAGGTAGTTCTTGTCAGGGTTGGCTTCGGCGATGAGGGCGGTCGCCTGTCCCATGCCAAATCCGATTTCCAGGGTAACCGGGGCGGCGTTTTCAAAGGACTGAGAAAGATCCAGGGGCTCTTTTTTGAAGGGAAGGCACCAGCGGGCGGACAGGATTTCATAGTCGCGCTTCTGGGCCTCGGTCATTCGTCCGGCGCGCAGCACGAATGTGTGGATACTGCTATCAATAGTGTTGTTTTTTGTACTGCTATCAATAGTGTTGTTTTTTGCTTTCTCGGGTACAGCTGTTTCCATATACCCTACCTTATCAGGGGATTTCAACCGGCGTCAACAGCACAGCAGCGCTTCCGGTGTCGTCTTCGACATAACACTGGACAGTAAAGGCTTCGCGGGCCATGGACTTCAGGCTGGCAGAGGTGCCGTTTGCCCGGCCGTCGCTGTTCAAGGGAACCCGCCAGGAATGCAGGAGTGTTCCGTTCTGTGCAAAAAGATATAAAAAGATGCGGCGGTAGGGCCCTGCGTTTTCGGAGCGCTGAAGGATCCAGTCTGTCCCGGTAAAAACGAGTTTTGCAGGAGGCTCTTCGGGCAGGCGGAACTCGCCAAGTCTGACAGTCCTGACAGCCTCTTTTCCGGCCAGGTCATAGACAGAAACGCGGTATTCACCGGAGGGAATCGGCCCGCCGCCGGGACCTGCAAGGCTGGCAGAACCAAGCCAGCGGTCCTTTCCACGCATGCGAACTGATACTCCGGCGCGGTCCAGCGTCCAGTACAGGCCGGTTGACTGATGCTCAAATCGAATTGCATAAAAGTCGTCATCACTATCGTCGTCACTGCTGTGTATAAAGAGGGACAGCCGTTCGCTGAAGGAGCCGTCCGGTTCCTGTACGGCAAGGCGGACAGTGTGGTGAGCGTGTATCTGCGGGTTATTCTGGGCGCAGGAAACAAAGATAGCGAGTATGCTGGCTATGCAAAAAGCACTGAACAGACGGTTTATCTTCATCTAGAATACAAAAGTCATGCTGATAACAGTGAGGTCGGAATCGCGGAACTGGTTTGCCATCGATTCAAAGCGCACATTGACCTTTTCGCAAGCCTCGCTGAGGTATGATATATAGTACATTCCCAGGCTGGTATCTTCTTCGCCTTCGGGAATTTCACGGTAAAAGTCGATAAGGCTTTTCTTTTTAAGATCCGCGTTCTTTTTGTCGTTGATGCTTTCGCGTACGCCTTCGCTCTGGTCATCCTTGTTGTACAGGGTGATCTGCAGTTTTCCCTGGGTGCCGATAGAGGTACTGCCGCCGCCGAGTTTCCAGGAAAGGAATACCAGTTCGTGTTTGCGTTCCAGCTCGGCAATAACCTTTTTGCGGATATTGGGGTCGAACATGACTGTGTTCGGGTCAACAGTGCCCTTGTACATATTCTTCGCCTCCTTGCGGAGGTTGGTGTTCTCGGCGTTGATAACCAGCTCCATAAGCATCAGCGAGATGTACTCGGCAATCTTTGCCTTGTCCATGTATTCAGTCAGGCTGGTGCGGATAGTGCGCAGTATCGAATCAAAGCCGTCGGCATCGCGGAACTTGGTTATGATAAACCAGGTAAAGGGTCTGAGATTGTTCATGAACTTTTCGCTCAAGAGCAGCTGAATGTTTTTTTCTTCGGGTAAAAGGGAGGTATTTTTATTTATAAAGGTATACAGGGGAGACAGAATCTCCTGTTTTGCCTCATAAATGATGGATTCATTTTTTTTGAGAACATTTCTCAGGAAATTTTCGTTGATATGGGTTTTTTCATCAATAATATTGGCCGGGTTCAGACGGTTCCATTTTTTAATGACATCGGAACTTAAAATCTGGTTAAAAATGTAGGCATCATACTGGCGGTACAATACCGAATAGACAATGAGCTTGGAAAGATCCATGACTTCCTGGCGGGAAGTGACGAATTCCGGCTTGGAGATCTCGATTTTTGATATATAGTCGATAAGCAGAAGGCGCTGCACTGTGGCAGGGGTAAATTCGTCAAGCGAAATACCGTACTCTTCCACATTGTCGGCCAGTTTGAATTTGAGGAGTTTCTTGTTCTGACGGATAAAGAAGGTGGACCCTTCCTGGGTCAGGATGATCTTCAAGGGCAAGTTCAGTATGCTTTTTTTCTCGCCGGATGCCATGCACTCCCCCGTATCAGAAGATTATATACCATAAACTTTTTTTTGTACAAGAATATCTGCTTTTTTGGCCTGCCCTTGACGGGGCATGGCCCTTGCACCTATTCTGGACTCTATGCACCGGCACTACCGCCTGTTTCTCTTTCTACTTCTCATAGTATCGGCAGGTTTGCTCTTTCCGGTCGAAAACTCGTATCTGTGGCGCGGTTCCCAGCAGGGCCGGCCGGTGGTTCTTGTCACCGGCTCGCATTCGCCCGAATCAATCAGGACCGCTTTGGCCGCCAGTGCCGACATCATTGCAGGGCATGATCCGCACCGCCCGGTGCTGATAGCAGAAACAGCCCGGGATACCACCGTGCTTCCGGCTGAATACAGAGTTGATCATCCGGCAGGAACCAGGGCTCTTGTAGAACTGCTTCGCGAAGGGGAACTCAGTGCGGTTATCCTGGTAGAACCGGCCGAAGGTCCGGGCATAAGGATTGTTAACGGCACCCGCGGCTATACTTCGCCACGCTGGCTTCTGCAGTCGGTGCTTTCAACACTTGATAACACCGATTATCAGTGGACCCTAGCCCGGACCCGCCAGCCCCTGTACCGTCTGGGCTGGACCGAGCGGCACGAAAGACTTGAAGCATTTCTGGAATCCGGTATCCCGGCTTTAATAATTCAATGGAATGAACCGGACCCGCTCATTCTTTCGCAGCTTGTTCTTGAACTGCCTGATCCGCTTCCGGATCATTGGGACCGCCACTTCCTTGTTCTGACCCTTCGGGACACCCTGTTTTTCATCGGCGAGGAAGTCTCCCTGTTTATTGTTATTACTTCTTTCGCTCTTATTTTGTTATTTTTGTTTGTATTCAGCTTTTTGTTCGGTAAACGCAGCGAACAGCGTCTGCGTGATTTTTTCCGTCTGTGGTGGCTCCCCTTCATTTATCTGGCGGTAACTACCCTCAGCCTGACAATAGCCGGAAATCTTGTTCTGTGGCTGTTCTCTTTCCGCCTGGGCAACCCGGACGGATGGCGTCTTATGCCGGCGATTGCCTTTGCAGGAAAGATGCTGACCGGCTGGTTCTTTGTCACCCTGACAGGTTCGTTTTATCAGCTTATCCGCTTCCCCCGGGATTCGTTCATGTACGGCTATATCGCCAGCATTGTATGTCTGGTCAATCTGGTTGTGTTTGCATCCCTTGACTTTTCACTGGCCATGCTTTTTTTGTCGGTGTATGTAATTTCGTTTGTTATGTATCACCTGGATCATCCGGTGCTGCATCTGCCGGCAGTCATAGTGCTTGCCCTTCCCTTTATTCCGTATATCCATGCTCTGGTTACCGCCGAAGCGCCGGTTCTTGCCCCCGTAATCCATACCAGTATAGCCTGGAACCTGCGCATGGCCTTCTTTATCATGCCCTTTCAGCTTTTTTTATCGCGTTTTTTGGTGCGTGTTGGACACTTTGGCCGGTCAAAATCATTCTATGTACCGGCAAACCTTATTCTTGCATTTTTCCTTTTTATAGCCGGCATAGCAGGCATGCTGTTCTGGCCGGTTACAACAGACAACCGCCCCCTGAATGTTTCCATACGTCAGTATACGGATGCTGATGGAAGCCGTGCAGTAACCCGGTCTCCGGCCTGGCCTGACCAGATCTCTGCTGTCCCCCTGGCCCTGTCCCAGGCCGAATTTGACTCTCTGACAGCAGACCGCTACATAGCCGTAGAGTATTCTTCCCGTACCTTCCTTGACCGCAGGCTCGTCTCTGTTACGGTTCGTCCGCTTATTACAGCTGATCTTCTGGAGGTCAGAACAGAACGCGCCCAGGGTTTTCCGGTATTTGATGCTTCTGTGCCCTTTGAACGGCTGGACGGCGGGCGGACGGCTGTATTCCGCACCGTGGATAACCGCACTATTCCGTTTGTACTGGAATTTTCAACAGAGCGCGAGGCGGCTCTTGAACTGGTAATTACTGTGGTAAGCAGGGAAAACCCGGCCCGGATCGCAGTTCCTGCGGCAGATATCACGGGTGACTTTGCCCTGATAGCAACACGTCGCATTCCGATGGTGTTCGACTGATGGCCGAGCCGGTACATTTTCATGTAGATCTTGACGCCTTTTTTGCTGCGGTAGAACAGCTTGACGAGCCTGCTTACCGCGGAAAGCCGGTTGTTGTCGGCGGCTCCGTTCAGCGGCGCGGGGTTGTTTCAACCTGCTCCTACGAAGCGCGTGCTTTTGGTATCCATTCTGCCATGCCGATGGCCCGGGCGGTGCAGCTGTGTCCGCATGCGATATTCTTGCCGGGCAGGATGCACCGCTACCAGGAAAAAAGCCGCGAGGTAATGGAACTGTTTGGCCGGTTTTCTCCCGACGTACAGCAGATTTCAATAGATGAAGCCTTTCTTGATATGACCGGCACACAGCGGCTGTTCGGCTCCCCCGAAGACACTGCCCGCAGGCTTAAGGACCTGGTAAAGGCAGAAACAGGGTTAACCGTGTCGGTCGGCGCAGCTTCGAACCGCTATATTGCAAAGATTGCTTCCGGCCTGAAAAAACCGGACGGACTGTGCCTGGTAGAGCCCGGAGCCGAAGCAGCATTCATGCGCGCATTGCCTCTTGAGAAGGTGTGGGGTGTCGGTGAAAAAACACGGGAGCGTCTCAAGGCTGCCGGTCTTTCAACGACCGAAGAACTGTTACAGTGTTCCCGCCCTCTTTTGCAGCGACTTGTCGGGGAGGCGGGTGCACAGTTTATATGGCAGGCTTTACGCGGAATCGATCCGGGCATCATGGACGGAGAGGCCTCCAGTAAATCGATCAGCACAGAACGTACCTTCCCCGAGGATATAGGCGACGAAGAAACCCTTTCCGCTGTTCTTCTGGACATGGCAGGAGAACTGATGGCCCGCCTTAACGACGGAAATTGGCATTCACACACCGTACATATTAAGCTGCGCTACGCCGACTTCCGGACCGTCAGCGCCCGGCGTACAGGCGAAACAGCCGTTAACGATACTATTGACCTGCACCGGCGCGCTGTTGCCCTGCTGAAGGAAAAGCGCGAAGGTCCCTACGCCATCCGTCTCATCGGACTCGGTCTTTTTAATGTGCAATCCGGTCCGGTACAGGATCAGCTGTCACTTTTTGATACCGGCGAAGAAAGTAAAAGGCGGGATGTAGAAACAGCAATCCAGCGCCTTGAAAAAAAACGGGGATGCCGTCTTGTAACCCGTGCAGCCCTGATCAAACGCCCGGGGGACCTCTCATGAGTCACCTGCCGGTCTTTCTTGCACACCTTTTCCGGGAACTTCGACGTACAGCGCTTTTCCTTGCCCTGCTGCTTGCTGTGGCAGGCGTCATCAGTGCGGAAGATACACCCGCAACGGACGATATACCTGCGACAGAAGACATAGTCACGCCGCAAGATGCCCCCATTACAGCTCATGCCCCGGCATTTGTAATTCCGTTGCCATCACTCCTTATAGCTGAAGACCCCAGTCAGGTTCTGGATATTGAACTCCGCGACAGCCGCGTCGAGTTTTATCTTGACGGATTCTGGAATGTGTCTCTGACGGGGGGAGTAGAAGCAGTATTTACCGACGGGGTCGGGCAGATTCTTGCCTCTCCTCCGGTACTCAAGCAGGAGGTTGACCTTTCTGCCTGGATTCTGATTGATGACCGCTGGTATTTTGAGGCATCCTTCGCCGAAGGCTTTGACAGGAATACATTTGCCCTTGGTTATATGGGGGGCGAGAATGAACCGGTCCGCGAGATCCGCGTCGGCAACAGCCGGATCGTGTTTCCCGACGGCTATCCATGGATTCATCACGGCGGCGGCGATGTAATTGCTCCGGGTGTTTCAGCCACCTTTGCCGGAAACCGCTGGCAGGCCGATGCCCTTGTCCGTATGGATTCGGGTGGTCTGCAGGAAAAACGCCTTGTCGGCATGAACGAGCTTGAACGCAACCGCCTTCCCCTCACCCGGTTTACTGCGCACGGCCGCTTTTTTCTTCCCGACGCCCTGCCCGATGCCCCGATTTCAGTATATATCCAGGACGACCGCGGGCAGCTTGCCGATGCCGAAGGGCGCCGATGGAGGCTGCTTAATCCGGCCGAATACCGCCTTGATCGTCTGGACGGTACAATTACCCTGCCTGCATCTGCTGCAGTTGCAGTCAGTTATACCGGTACCTGGCATAACGGCTCGGGTGGTGCGGGACCTTCACTTCAGTCCTGGATTACTGAAACACGAGACTGGTTTAATTCGCTTGAAGCAGGTTCAGACGCGGAATACGGACTTGATGCCTCTGCAGACAGCTGGATTACTGCGATAGCCGGTGAAACAGTTCTGCTGCTGCACCGCACCGGCCGGTTTTCGCCGTTCCGGGATGCAGCATGGTATCCGCTCAGCGCCGCGGGAGGCACTGTTTCTGTTGTGTACGGCGCCACCGGCGTACCTGCTGCCCATCTGGAAGCCGCTG
>CAZXJV010000076.1:0-13923 GCA_964641135.1 uncultured Treponema sp.
AATCGCACCGATATAGGAGCGTGCGGCCTCCACATCGGCAACAACCTGCAAGCTGGCATTCTTTTCGCGAATTCGCAGGTTCAGTTCAACCTTGCCGCGGCTGATACTTGCGCTTACCCTTTCGCGGATCCTGTTTTCAAGTCTGGAAAGCCAATACGGCACGTTTACCGAAAGATCAAGAAAGCGGGAATTATAGCTTTTAATTTCAACCGATATTGTTTTATCGTCACATACAGATTCCTGCCAGGCGTAACCGGTCATGCTTTTCATTTTTTCTTTCCTGTTTTCGGTACAATTTTCAAAAAGTCCTCGTACAGACTTCGGCCAAGTTTCCAGTTATCACCTGCTCCCATCGTAACCAGCAAATCACCCTTTTTAAGACTGGATGCAAGGTACTCCCGTGCATCCATAACCTCTTCATAATAGGAGACCCGTTTATGACGTTTGCGTACAGCTTCGTACAGCTTTTGACCGGTTACATCTCCGGAATAGGTTTCCCGGGCAGAGGCGTAAATTTTATGCAATATGACCTCGTCTGCCGATGAAAAACAACGGGCAAACCCGTCAAGAAGGGCCGCGGTACGGGTATAGGTATGGGACATAAAGTCCACAACAATCCGGCGACCGGGATAAAACTGTTTAAGCCCGGAAAGGGTTGTTTTGATTGCTGTCGGGTGATGTCCGTAGTCATCGATAAAAAGAACACCCGCAGCTTCGCCCAATAATTCAGTTCTGCGTTTTGAACCGCGGAACTGTTCCAGTGCTTCACGCATCTTGCCTGTTGAGTTGATATCAACAGGTCTGCCTGCTTCCCGTAAAAGGCTTGCACACAGGGCTACAGCAGCAGCTGCATTGCGCGCGTTGTGTTCACCGGGAACCGGAAGCTTGAATTCACCCGTAAAACCCTTCAGGGTGAAAACGAGACGTTCATTTTTTACACCCTTTATACGCACCTGATAGTCGCCGCAAGCCTTTACACCGTATGCAGTATATACTAAATCCGGTCTGCTGGGAAAAACCATCCTGGCTGCTTCACAGGCTCCTGGATCATCTGCGCAATAAATAAGCTCACCGAACTGTGGAAGAAGATTGATATATTGCATAAAGGCTGCGAGAATTGCCGAATAGTCCGGGAAACAATCCTGGTGATCACTTTCAATGCTGGTCAAAATGATTTTTTTTGGATGAAATGCCATAAAGTGGTGCTGGTACTCGCAGGTCTCGGCAACAAAATAGGTTGTTCCATTCAGCATTGTGCACCGGTCACCGAAGCTGGCTATGGCACTGCCGGCAAGAACAGAAGCAGGCATATCCAGATTTTTAAGCAGGGTACCAACCATACCGGTAGTAGTTGTTTTACCGTGAACACCGGCCACTCCGCAGGACCAAAAAAGGCTTGATAATTCACCCAATGCATCACTGTACCGTAAAACCGGTATACCCAGCGTTGCTGCAGATATCAATTCGGGGTGTTCCTGCGGTTTATATGCTGCAGAATGAATAACCAGCTTTGCATCAGCGTCAAGATTTCCTTCGCTAAAGGGTGTGCGTACATGGATGCCAAGAGATTTCAGGATGGCGTCGGTATAAAACTCGTCCGGTACATCGCTTCCGGTGATAGAGGCTCCGCGCGAAACCAGCAACTCGGCAAGGGCTGTCATCCCGGTACCTTTGATACCAACCATGTGAACACGGAAACCTTCCAGCCTGGACGGAAGGAGTTTTTTGTGGCTCATTACACCATAATACTCAATGCGGGACTTTACCGCAAGCTACTTTTTCAGGCATACTTGCACTCATAATGAGTAACAATCATCCGACCGACCGCTTTTGCCAGTGGCTTGAGCAGTACCTCAACTATGAACTGATAACCGACCGCAAGGATTTTTCTCTTGACACCATGCAGTACATGGTAAGCCGTTTTAATAACCCGCAAAATGCCTTTGAATCGATTCATGTAGCCGGTTCAAAAGGCAAGGGGTCAGTTTCAACCATGATCGCTTCTATCCTGCGGGCAAGCGGTCTGCGGACAGGCTTATATACCTCACCGCATCTTGTTCATTTTACGGAAAGGATAACCGGAGCTCGCGGAGGATTCAATCCGGAGTTATACGAAAAAGCGATGAATCGCCTGATGCCACTGGTAGAATCCATGGTTCCCGGTCATAACGGTTGTCCGGCAGAGCCAACCTGGTTTGAACTGGTTACCCTGTTCGGATTTATGGTTTTTCAGGAAGCCGCTGTAAACTGGGGGGTTATTGAAACGGGAATGGGTGGCAGGCTTGATGCGACCAACGTTGTTATTCCCCGGGCATCTGTTATCACACCTGTAGAACTTGAGCATACACGGATACTTGGAAACACAATCACTGCAATAGCCGGAGAAAAAGCCGGTATCATCAAAAAACATATCCCTGTCTTTATTTCAGGTCAAAGCCCGGAGGCGGAAGCTGTATTCCGGAAGCGCTCACAAGAACTGGATGCACCGCTTTTTGCAATGTCCGAGGCAATACAATCAATAGACAGCACGCTGTATCCTTCAGGACGGGATACTGCAATCTGTTTCAACGACCTGGCTGACGGCCCCCACTTTGAGCGACCGCTTAAAACACGGTTACGAATGGTCAGTACTGTTCAGACATGGAACGCAGCCCTTGCAGCATATACAGTGAAATACCTGATTCCGGATATTAAAACGGAAGATATAGAAGCCGGTCTTTCTGAAGCATGGCTTCCGGGCCGTTTCGAGATTTGCGGTTCAAATCCTGTTCTTGTTCTGGACGGCGCACATACCGCTGCCAGTATTCGTCATACCCTTGCTACCTTTCAGGAATTGTTTCCGGGTCACGCTCATCTGTTGTTTGCCTGCGCCGCCGATAAAGACGTTGAATCGATTGCACCCCTGTTTTCACAGCGATTTACCCGGATCGCACTTACAGTTCCCGGCGACAAAAAGGCTCATGATTTTGACCGGCTGGTACGGGCCTTCACACAAACAGTACATGATGAGTGTTTCCTGTCCATGAACCCCGATTGGCACAGCGCCATTCAAACTGCAATTGTTGCAGCCGGACAGGAAGGAGTCCCCCTTCTTGTTACAGGATCATTCTATCTGGTTTCGGAAGTAAAAGCCGTATTGGCTGAAGGGTAAGCGGATCCCTGAATTCAAGAGCACAGGCTAAAAGCTGTAATGGACGGTCCGCAAGTACTCCATCAGGATTATACAGACTGTCTGACAGGATCGGCAGCCCCGAGAAAGCCAGATGACACCGCACCTGATGGCGAAAACCGCGGGTTAAACGGCAGCGGACGCTGTATGTCGTACCGCCTGAAACTCTCGGGTCACCGGAATCAAGACGCAGGATACTCAGTACGTCTGTCCTGTATACAGGTGACCCGTCTTTCCAGTTCCGCTGTCCCGGTAAAACAGGGCGCACCTCTTTTCTGCCCGGTCCGAAAGGACGGAACTGACTTTCAATCCTGCAGGGAAGTTCATTACGCACAAGCGGGGGTAATAAACAGGTGTCCCCGGATTGCGAACAATACGCCTGATATTCTTTAACTATCCGCAACTCGCTTTGTTCACGGGAAAAGAAATCAAATGCCTTCTGATTTTTTGCACACAAGAGTAAACCGGAAGTGTCCGTATCAAGCCGGTGCATCAGCCCATAATCACAGGGCCGGTACCCATGAACAAGCCTTCCCCCTGGACACACAGAAAGAAAGAAATCTACAAGGGTAAAACCGCGGTCTGTACCGGTGCCAGCTGAACTGTCCTTCAGTGCGAAAGCGGCCGGTGCGCTCGGAATTCCTGAAGGTTTATATATAACCACACAGGAATCGTCCTCATAAAACAGTTCAGGATTTGCCATACGCTCTGTCCAGGGTTTGTAGTATACGACGGAAACGCCCGGGAACCGGGGCCTTGAAACGGCTGCGTTCTTTTGCTCCCGGCAAACGGACAAGTAGCAGGCGGGCATGAAGCATCAATGTTGCATCCGGAAAAAGGGCGTCCCGTTTTCCGTATATCGGATCACCCAGAATCGGACAGCCCATATAACGGGAATGAACCCGAAGCTGATGTGTCCGTCCGGTACCCAGCTTGAAGGCTACCAGTGAATACGGACCCCGTACAGAAAGAACCTTCCAGAAGGTAACAGCTGTCTTTCCGATATCCGTTCGTTCAGTAACCTTGAATCGTTTGCGGTTTCCCGGATCGCGGGCTATCCGTGCTGTAATTTTTCCGGTCGCCCCGGGCAGTTTGCCGCAGAGGATGGCAATATAGTATTTGCCCACCCGTCGTTCCTTGAACTCATTCTGGAGCCACAGCTCGCTTTGATAATCACGGGCGGTAATCATAACTCCGGAGGTATCCTTGTCAAGGCGATGTACAATTCCTGCCCTGAAACCCGTCTCATCCTGTACCGTTTTACCCCAATGAAATAACAGAGCATTCACTGCAGTACCATCATGGTTCCCGGAACCGGGATGGGTAACCATGCCCTGCCGCTTGTTTATCACGGTAACAAGCTCATTTTCATATAATATAGATAGGGGAATATTCTGAGGTTCAACGGAAGCAGCGGGCGGGTCCTTCCAGTCAAGCACTACCGTGTCACCATTCTGAACAAGCCGCGAAAGTTTAACAGGGCGGCCATTTACCAACACAGCCGTTACCAGCTGTTTAAAAGCAGAACGGGTGAAAGGAAGCTCACAGCCTGCGCACCACCGGTCAAGCCGTTGAGGTTCACCGTGTATTCCGGTGACTGTCAGTTCAAGACGACCCATCTAGTCCAGCTCCGGTCCATCCCGGAGCTCCGGGGACTCTTCCGGTTCAGTATCAAACCATTCTGACTGATCAGTGTCTGTATCGTCATCAGGGGTATTGATTTCCTCAATAAAAATATAACCGGGGTTAACCGAACGGACAGTTCTTCCCTGTCGCTGTCGCCGTATGTACCTGACAATAAAGTCGGTTGCAGCTACACCGACAGACAGACCTGCGGCGGTAATGAGGATGTTTTTTTGTTCATCTTCTGTAAATGGTACGGCAGAATTCTGTTGTTTGAGGGGCCAGGGAAGATACCCTTCCTGGCGGTCGTGTTGATAATACCTCAAAACGTCATATACAAGAGAGCCGATTAACGTTACAAACGGCAGGGCACCAAAAGCAATAATCTCGGCCCGTCGCAGGTCTTTCTGCCATTGCGGAAAGTCTGCAGGGCCCCAGGGAACCGGTTCACCCGGTGACCGGGAAAAAGCAGTGCCGGATAAAAGACATATCAGCAATACTGTTGCTACGGCGGTTTTAATCTTCATGTTCGCTCTCCGAAGATAGCGGTTCCGATACGAATCAGGGTTGATCCCTCTTCAATGGCAATGGAATAATCGTTTGACATCCCCATCGACAATACAGAAAAATCCAGTTCCGGCCATCGGGCTTCAGCCTGGCGCCGGGTATCGGCAAGTTTTCTGAAGGCCCGCCGGATAGCTCCCTCATCATTTGTAAACGGGGCCATCGTCATCAATCCGCGGCAGCGCAGATGTGGCTGGGTACTCAACAAGTCAATGCTTTCCCAGAGTTCGTCACAGGTGCGGTAGCCGCTTTTACTGTCTTCTGCGGTATGCAGTTCAAACAAAATATCCAGAACTTTGTCGCGTCGGGTACACTGGCGTCCAAGTTCCATCAGCAATTCTCTTCTGTCTATAGACTGAACACAATCAAAGAGTGCGGCGGCTTTTCCTGCCTTGTTCCGCTGCAAGCTGCCGATCAAATGAACCCGGGGTCGAGGATTCCGGTCAAACAAGGGAGTAAACTTGTCATCGGCTTCCTGAACACGATTTTCTCCAAAAAGGAGCTGACCCGACTGTATTGCTTCGATTACTTCGGCTGCCGGATGAAATTTACTGACAGCCATCAGCTGTATATCCGGGCGTTTTCTGCCGCAGCGTTCAGCTGCTGCTGTTATACGGGCATCAATCTGTAAAAGCCGTTCAGCTATGGAGTTCATTTATTCCCCCCCATTTCATGAACTGCATCGGACAATCTGCAAAAATCAGAAACAGCAAGACATTCAGCACGGATTCCCGGATCTATTCCTGCTGTGTTCAGAAGATCAAAAGCAGCAAGGTCACTTTCAGTCTTTCCCTGCACACGTCCGGAATTCATCAAATACGCCGAAAGATTGTTTTTTGCTGTTTTTCTGCGCTGGGAAAACAGGGCGCGCTGTACTCCTGTAAAGACAGTTATAGAAGAGCACAAAGGCCAGTCAGTCCGTTTTTCCAAAAGGACAGCACGCGATGTAACATTGGGCCGGGGCCAGAAGGCTCCGGCAGCAAGATCCATTAACGGAGTAACCTTGTACGCCCACTGGCACAGCACACTGAAGGATGAATAATCCTCTGTAGATGGCTTTGCGGCCATGCGCAGTGCTACCTCTTTCTGTATCGTAAAGACGGCCCGGTCAAAACGTATTCCTGCCTCTATGGTATCTGCAACAAGGGCTGCTGCAATGTTATAGGGCAGATTACCGAAGAAACGGGCCGGCGGTCGGGCAGATCGTTCAGCCAGCTTCTGTTTCCATGTTTTCAGTACATCACCTTCTACCAGTGTAAAGTTCTGTTTGTCGGAAAAAAACTCTTTCAGGGCGGTACTGAAGCCACGGTCTATTTCAAAGGCTGTAAGATTAACTCCCCTTTCAAGCAGTCCGGCAGTCATCGCACCCAGTCCCGGGCCAACCTCCCATACCTCCATGTCCGGTTCGAGGCACAGGGCATCAATGAGCCTGGTTCTGCTGGGGCCATGAACGAGAAAATTTTGCCCGAATTTTTTCTGCATGGCCATGCCCCGGCTGTCCATAATGTGTTTTAATGCTACAGGCGAGTCATAATCGGGCAAAATTGGCATCAACTGACCTCCGCAAAGAATTCACATGCCGCCAGATACACAGGGCGACAATACAAGTCACTAAAAAAAACGTGTACAGTATTGTATCCGTCAAGGTTCTGCTGTGCAATGGGGGAATACGCGTAAACACCGTGACGGCAGAGATGATCAAGGCATAGAGAGCATCAAGAACAACAAAAAACGCATTAAAAAGGCCGGGCAGCAGAATGGCCGCTGGAACCGATAGTATGCTGATAATCAAAAACAGAGAAACCAGGGGTCCGGCTATGCAGGAAGAAAGGATAGCCCCCGGGGCAGCAACACCGAACAGTGCAAAGGAGACGGGAGCAACCGCTAACCAGGCACCTGAAGATGCACAAAGAGGTTTGAGCACTATATCAGGCAGGTGCCCCTGCAGACAATCATAGATCCTGGAACCGATAACCAGGATTCCGGCAAGGGCACAATATGAAAGAATAAAAGCCGGAGAAAAGAAATCAGATGGAGCCATCAGCAGGTGAATCAGGAAGGTCAACGATAAAAGGCTCAGTTGCCGAAGACGCACCCCTCCCCGTCCCAGGACACCTGCAATGATGACCTGTAACAAGGCTCTGAACAATGAAGGAGAAAATCCCGTAAACCAGACGAATACGAACAGGGCAACGAGAGCACTGCGATATCCCCAGCGGCGACCGCCCAAAAAACGGGCAGCCCCTCCTGCAAGCAATGAAACAAGGCCAAGATGCATACCGGACAGGGCCAACAGATGCGAAAGGCCGCCTGAACGAAATAAAGCAGCAGCATTCTCATCCAGATACTCCCTGTTTCCGGATAGCAGGGCAGCAAAAAGACCTCCGGCACCGGGGCGGCGCCACACCAGGGAAAAAAACGTGTAGCGCGCTTGTGAGCGCAGTCTGACAAGCCTGTCTGAGGCTGTGCCGGAAAACGGCTGCAGTGTCACTGTTTCCGCAATATACAATAAGCCGTCATTACTGCGTCCGGTGATCACCGCAGCAACAGACATGCCATCTGCGGGGAAAAGACGGTTTATCGGACCTTTTTTCAGCCGTATTCCCCCGGGAAGTCCGGCGGAAAGCACATCTTTTGGAATTAAAACAGCGGCTGTGCCACTGGCTGAAAACTCAGATGGAGTCCTGCCTTCACCATTATTGGTCTGAACGGATTCTGTTTCAAGACGGACTCTGTACCACTGCGGACCGGCCGGAACCGGGTCACCTGAAAGACGGCCGGTGATTGCTGTTATTGTGTCTTCCTGTGCCAACGTATATAACCCGGAGTTCCGGATATTCAGTTCACGTATGGTCAAAAAACCGGCTGCACATCCGACAAAAAGGGCAAGTGCTGCTGATCGTCGAAAAACAGAACAGGGTTTGACAATACAGACTGAAAGCCATATGGCAAAAAACAGGGTTATGGCTGCTGCAGCAGCTGTACCCAACCCTCCGGGAACAGAGGGTACATCAAACCATATCTTCCCGAGTATAACCCGTGTGCCGACGACAAAAACGGCCGCAAGTGCGGCCGCAGTCAATAACGTGGAAAAAAATGTGCGGTGAGGTGTTACCACTTGAGCCTCGCGAGCGCGGCGCGGGCTGCCTCCTTGACTGTTTCCGGGTAATCCAGATATCCGACATACAATAAATAGTCGAATGAAGTTTTATCGCCAAGGTCGCTCAATGCGCCGATGACAGCGAGCAAAAGTTGCTCGTTGTAGGTTTTACGTTCCTCGGTTTCTGCGTTAATCAGACCCAGGAAGATTGAAAGAGCCCCTGCTGCATCTGTGGTACCCATTGCACCCAAAGCGCGTATTACCGGAATCAGGGTATCAAGGGCGATTACACCGTTTTTGTAATCTGCCTGTGCCTGATAAAAATAACGCACCACTCTGGGTGATGCCTGGCTCCACCGTAATTCTGTCATGACAACAAGGGAATCACGTATCAACCGGTTTGCCACAAGAAGTTCAGAGGGACTGTGAGGGCTCGATTTTTCAACAGAAACAGACATCCTGTCGGTAGCAGCAGCAAATGCAGCTTCTGCAATGCGTCCCTTTGCAGTTGATGAAAGATTTGTATTCTTCATTGCAATACCGAATCCCGAATAACTGTACTGTAAGCGGTCCGAACTGATAATGGCCAGCATATTTTCAAGATACTGATCTGAAATCAGGTTGATAGCCCTTGATGCTGCATCTATTAACGCACTGTCAATTTCCGAAACTGCAGCCTGAAACAGTATGTTAAAGGAAGAAGGGCTTCCAATAGCTCCCAGTGTTGCAGCACAGGCTGTCAAAACCCTGATTTCACTTGCGCTCCGTCGTGCCTGTGAGCTGATTGCGACGGTAAACCATTCGTTAAAAAAAGCTGGATCAACAGGATGATGTCTGGAAAATTCAGTTATTGCAGAAAGACATGAAAGCCGGATTTGCGGTTCGTCGAAGGCGAAAAAAACATCTTTTATTACCGGTATTACCGTATTATCACGGTACGCAGAAACGCGGTTTAGTGACGCTGCGGTCATTTCCAGGAACTGCGTATCACTGCCTAACAGTTCACGAACACTTAATGAAAAAAGCAATGCATCCCTGTATAACGGAGTCATATTTATTGTAGTAATCTTGGCGGCGTCGTTAAGAATATCGGCTTTGGTTGCAATTCCGGCACGAACAAAATTTCTCCGGTATGAAAGAACTACAGGATCATCTTCAGAAACCATAGTTCCGCCGAACACAGTTGCCAGAACAAAAAGCAGGCACATCTTCCGAATCATTTCATACCCCCACACATTATGACCGGTTTCCGGATGTATCGGTAAAATCCGGCATCTCCGGCAAGTCCCGAGATTCTGAATCTGCCGTATCAACATGGACTTCATATTCCCGTGCTGAACTGTCATCACCGTTTTCGGCATCTTCTATTCCATCCTCTTCCGTCAGCCTGATCGCTTCCAGTTCCTGTTGTTCCTCAGGCGGCAGAACATTATACACAAAGGTCAATACTGCATTTTTCATTCTGGGATTTAATTCACGTGCCTCGAAATGGATTCGTGACTGATTGCTTTCCGGATTGTATTCAACAGCACGCACAGTACCAACCATTACAATCAGAACATCGTGAATCAGAAATTGCAGTTTTATGGCCATACCCTTGCTGGCCTTGCCGCCGATTATAATCATGGCACCATCTTCTGATATGTCCTCAAGCAGGCACTTCATCCCTGGCTCTGGCTCTATGGCATCATCAATCTCTTCACCGGGTTTAAGGAGATACAGCTGGGCATAGATCTGACACTTTACCCGTATGGATTTTCTTTTTTGGGATCGTAAAAGGGCTGCAGAATGGGCAAGCATGATAAGAGGCTTGCCGGATTTTATGGTATTGTTAATAACAACGGTGTCAAATACGTACCCCGCATCATTATGACGCCAGAAATACACGCTTACCGCCTTGTTTTCCCAGTCAACAGTGGAACCGGAAACAGTGGTCCCTACCGGAAAATCCAGAGTAAGGTGCTTTGATGTATTAGTCAGAACCTTGGAGCTGAAAACACCTATCCCGCGAAGCAGAATGCGTACACGCTGACCTTCATCAAGATCCCTGGTTGATTCAAGTCCGCGTTTTTTTTGTGAATGTTCAATTTCAACCTTGGTGCGGTATGTATACAGTCTGCTTAACAGTTCCTGGGTAGCATGATCATTTTCTATTCCCACCTGTCGGGACTTTCGTAAAATTTCCGAGATGCATTTATCCAGATCAGGAAGTGACCAAAAAAGCCGTGTATTATCTTCAAGCCCCGATAATGAGCCTATTTTCCACAAAAACAGTATTTGACGAAGTGAAAAGCCTGAATCAAATCCTGTTGTCATAAAACGCACAAAACCGGCTATTGCTGAGCCTTTTTCTGTAAGCAGCAGAGCTACAAGCGCCAATGCGACTGTCAGAAACACAATTATATACAGAATATACATTATACATCTATAATATCATATTGTATGAAAATGGTGATGAAAAAAAGAGCTGTTTTGATTGAAATCTCTGTTGTGAGCATACTGCTGGTGCTGCCGCCTGTTTTCTTTCCCTCATCCGGCCCAATTCAACAGCCATCAAGCGGTTTTTATTCCGCCATTCTTTTTTTCCTTGCTGTGAATCTTCTGGTGATCTATGAAGAACTGTTATACCGCCTCTGGTTTCCCGACAGGCTGTCTGTTCTCGTACCTGAAAACAAAGCCGCTGTCGAGATGATTCCTCTCCTTCTGTTTGCGCTTGCTCACCGGGGACCGGGCTGGGCTTCAGCGGCTTTTGCCTTCGCGGCAGGCGGAATTTTGCGATTTCTGTACATTCGGACAAAACTGAAGCATGGACAAACCGTCGCTTTTATCCTGATTTTCTCAATTCATGCCTTATGGAATTGGACTTTATATATCTTTTTTACTTGACATCCCGCGAAAACAGCGTGAAAATGACGGTAATTAAACAAGTGTCGAGTATTTGACACCATTCTTTTCCGAACTGAACGGCTGGAAGGCTATACCTGACGCCGGCCGTCGGAGGGTCAAAATGAAAAAAAGTATTAAAGTCGCTGTGTTGTCGCTGTTCGCGTTGACAATCGTACTTACGGGCTGTGCCCAGTCAGCCGGAGGAAGCACCCCCAGACCCCCAAGTCCGCCTTCCGGTCCCACAGGTCCGGAAACACCCCCCGATGACACTGCTCCTGCTGCAACTGTTGTATCCATTGCAGAAACCGGTGACGGCTTTGTACGAATAAACTGGTCCCTGCCCGCTGATGATTATACTGCGCCTGCCGATCTGCACTATAAAGCTGTTTATGCAGAAACTGCAGAAGAACTTGATACAATTGCAGAAGCAAACGGCCTTCCCGGAACCTTTGCAGCCTACGGAACAAGATCTGAACAATTTGATGACCTGGTAAATGACACACCATACTATTTTGCGGTCATTACCAGGGATGAATCCAATCATATGAGTCTTTCCATTCCGGTTTCAGCTACCCCCCCGTTCCGGACCTTCTTCCGCCTGCGATATTCTGTCTATATCCCTTGAATCAATGGGTGCCGGAATCACCAGCACCGGCACCTATACTGCCGATACCTATTTTTTCTCCTTCCCGCCCGGGACGGATATAACCGGCCTTTTGATTGATTATTCACTGAGTCCCGGTGCAACCCTGTATCTGGAGGAAGATGAGGTTTCACCCTGGCAAAGCCTTGATATGACAGACGGGTTAATAGTCAAGGTAGTTGCAGCGGATGGTGTGTCGTTCCAAAACTATCAGTTAATGGTCAATTTTGTTCGCGAACGCAGAATTCAGGCATTTATGCTCGAACATACATCCGGTGGTGCACCACTATTATTCTCACCCGATTTCAGCCCGGATCATCGCAATTACAACACAGCATCGTCTGTAGCGGCAGTTACGCTGACAATCAACGCTCTTGACTGGATGGAACAGGATTTTGTGCTGGTCAAATTAAACAGCGGATCATGGGTAACACCGGCGGAGTTGAATCGTCACAACTTCACTTTAATTAATGGCAATAATACTATCAGTGCCAAGGTTGGAGATGATTCAGAAATTATTTATTCAGTTTTCATCAATGCAAGTCTTTAAAAGGCTTACGCTTTTCTTAAAAAAGTATGACCTTATTGTAACTGATGACAGGGGCTCATTGTCGTTGTTATCAGCCTGATAATAAAGAGAGGAGAACGTATGGCAAAAAGAGTGTTTTTATTGGCAGCAGCTGCACTGATTATTCTTGCAGCAGGCTGTTCACTGGACGGAAGCGTCAGCAAACCGGTTGTAGGAAAGGCCGCTGTTGTAGACAACAACAACGACCGCCCCGGTGGTTTGGCTGATGCTACCCTGGAGCTGGAGGATTACAGCGCCCTGTTTTCTTCCGGTACAACAATATCTTCGGACGCTTCATCACTCATGCCCGCAGTTCTTGCTGCAACACTGCGCGGCGGAGAAAGTGTATCACAGCTGAATACCGCTGTGATTCCGGGAGCCCCGCCGATGGGGGATCTGATTTTCTGTCTGGATCTTACCGGAAGCATGAACGGAGTATTGAATAACGCAAAAGCGAATTCGATCAACATCATGAACAAGGTGCGCTCGGTAATTCCTGACACGCACTTTGCCGTAATGTCGCACATGGATTATGTCGGCGTCTATTCGGGCGGCGGATACAGCAACACCTACGGAATGGCCGGGCTTGATTATCCATACCGGCTGGACCGTGCATTAACCGGAGATCTGGATTCAGTTGCCGCCGGAATCCAGGCACTGAAACTTGGAAGCGGTGCTGACGGCCCCGAAAACTATACCCGTCCCTTCTATGAGTCGTATGCCGATACTTCTATCGGCTGGCGTTATGGTGCAAAGCGGATACTGGTAACCTGGGGCGATAATGTTCCGCATGATCTTGATTATCTTCTTGACGGATCAATGACCTCTACCGGTCCCGACCCGGGACGCGACGCAATCGCAAGAACAGCTGATGACCTTGATCTGCGTACTGTTCTTAACACAATGCGAGCCGAGAATATTACCATGCTTGCACTGCACAGTGGTGGCAGGTTGCCTCTGTGGAAAAAATATTCGCAGATTACCGGCGGAGACGCGTTCCAGGTAAGCTCGAACGGAACCATTCCCGGTGTTGATATCGGTGATTTTATTGCACAGCTTATACTCAACGATATCAAGCAGATTCGTTCCCTGGAATTACAGGTAATTACCCCCGGTTATGGATCATGGCTGACAAGTGTGAGCCCTGCAGCGTACAGCAATATTTCTCTGGATGAAACAAATACATTCGAATTTGACATTACTGTTACCGCTCCAGAGAGTGCAGAAGCAGGTCTTCATTCATTCCAGGTTGCACTGGTCGGTGATGGTGTAATCTATGCTACCAAAACCGTAGAAATTACTGTACAGGACCTTCGATTATGCAACCCTTTTTCTGTAAATTTCTTTAAAAGCAGGTCGATCATTTGACT
>CAZXJV010000077.1:0-13831 GCA_964641135.1 uncultured Treponema sp.
TAGTTGAAGTTGGAGTTGATATTCCAAATGCAACATGTATGGTTATTGAACATGCTGAACGATTTGGGCTTGCAGCACTTCATCAGCTACGAGGCAGAATCGGCCGCGGAAAATCTCAATCATGGTGTTTCCTTATTTATGACAAGAAACTGACAGACGATGCCAAAGCACGACTGAAAGTCCTGCACAGAACAACCGATGGATTTGTAATCGCGGAAGAAGATCTACATATTCGTGGCCCCGGAGAACTGACCGGTATCCGTCAATCCGGTTTCGATGCGTTTACTATTGCTGATCCTGTTCGGGACTCTGCGGTTCTGCTTGAAGCAAGGACTGCAGCATTCAAGGAACTTGTCGCTTTGTATAAATGTGATACGGTATCAGACTGATTCACATTTTCTGTAACAGCAACAGGGATTTGATGACAATAAAATCTGTTTTCATCATATCCCGCTGCTTTACGTATGCTCCTTCCTTTTACTTCAATTGAACGGCCAGTGCAGCACCTACAAAATCCCTGAACAGCGGATGAGGGCGATTTGGCCGCGAGCCGAATTCTGGATGAAATTGAACACCTACAAACCAGGGGTGATCACGATTTTCGATTATTTCTATCAGATTACGCTCAGGATTTCTTCCGGTCAGATTCATTTGGGACTGTTCAAACTGACTGCGGTAGACATTATTGAATTCATAGCGGTGGCGATGCCGTTCCTGGATATCATGAAGTTTATATGCCTGTTCGGCAAGAGAACCTTCAGCAATCAGACAACGGCAGGTCCCCAAACGCAATGTACCTCCAAGCTGAACACCCTGTTGATCCGGCATCAGATCTATTACCGGATATGGTGTAGCAGAATTAAACTCGGAAGAGTTTGCGTCTTCCAGACCAAGAACATTACGGGCGTATTCGATAACAGCTATTTGCATACCCAGACAAATTCCAAAATACGGTATCTTTTTTTCCCGGGCATACCGTGCAGTTTCAATCATACCTTCGGTACCACGATCGCCAAAACCACCAGGAACAATAACCGCAGATGATTTTCCCAACAGCTCTGATGCTCGCTCCTGGCTCGATATTTTTTCTGCATCAATCCATTCGATCCGTACTTTAACTCCGTGATAGGTTCCGGCCGCTGTTAATGCCTCTACAACGCTGAGATATGCATCCGGTAAATCAACATACTTACCAACCAGGGCAATTGACACTTCACCTTCCGGATGATAGAAGCGATCAACCATAGCAGACCAGTCTTCCAGATGAACATCACAGTCTCCGAGACTGAGCAACTGACATAGCTTGCGGCCAAGTCCGGCCTTTTCAAGCATCAACGGAACCTCATATATACTTTTCGCATTCAGATTTTCAATGATTGCATCCTGATCAACATTACAGAACAAACTCAGTTTTTGCCGTATAGCTTTGCTCAAAGATTTTTCACTTCGACACATGATGATATCAGGCTGAATACCAAACCCCAGCAATTCTTTTACACTGTGCTGCATAGGTTTTGTTTTTAGCTCTCCACACTCTTTCAGGTATGGCAATAATCCAAGATGAATAAAAACACAATTATCCCTGCCTACTTTTGCCCTGATCTGACGTATTGCCTCGATAAAAGGCAGGCTTTCAATATCTCCTACGGTTCCACCTATTTCATTAATTACAACTTCCGCTCCGGTATCACGGGCTGTCTGGAGAATGCGGCTCTGAATCTCGTCTGTGACATGTGGTATTACCTGAACAGTATTTCCGTTATACCCGCCTGAGCGTTCTCGATCCAGTATTGCAAGATACACCTTTCCGGCTGTTGTATTATTAAATCGGCGAAGCGAGACATCTGTAAACCGTTCATAATGACCAAGATCCAGATCGGTCTCTCCGCCGTCTTCAGTAACAAAGACTTCACCATGCTGAAGTGGATTCATCATACCAGGGTCAATATTCAGATAAGGATCAAACTTCTGGTTAACTACTTTGATACCCCGGCTTTTTAACAACAGACCAATCGAAGCAGCAGTGATGCCCTTACCGAGCGATGACACTACGCCTCCCGTAATAAAGATGAATTTCGACTTCATTGTTTCCTCATCTGCAAACACAAATAAACGGGCCCGGCCATGAGGCCGGGAACCCGTCCTGTACATAATTTTATGTTAAAAAACCAGCGTTTTCAACAAACCTTTATTTTTCCCACTCCGGATAAGCGCTCATTCCATGTTCAGAAATATCAAGACCCATCTCTTCTTCTTCCGGATCAACCCTCAGGCCGATAGTCTTTTTTATTACAATGAACAACAATCCTGCGGTAAGTACAACCCATGCTCCGATTGCTATTACACCAACAGCCTGTACTCCCAGCAGGTTGAATCCTCCGCCGTAAAACAGCCCCAGCACAGCATCCTCGCCTTCGCCATAATTTGCAAAAAGACCTACAGCAAGGGTACCCCAAATACCATTCAAAAGGTGTACGGAAGTCGCACCGACCGGATCATCAATTTTCAGAACCTTATCGATAAACTCGACACCAAAAACAACCAGGAACCCTGCGATAACACCGATTGCCAATGCGCCGTACAGTGTCACAACCTGACAACCGGCAGTAATACCTACCAGACCGGCAAGTATACCGTTCAGGGTCATTGACACATCAGGCTTGCCGTAGCGGAGCCAGGTTACAGCCATGGTTACAAAGGCTGCAGCAGCGGCTGCAAGATTGGTTGTCATTGCGATATACCCGATTTCTTCGCTGACACCCAGTGTCGATCCGGCATTGAAACCGAACCATCCGATCCACAGGATAAAGGCACCGGCAGCTCCAAGAGGAAGATTATGACCAGGAATGGCGTTTACCTTTCCATCGGGATCATATTTGCCTTTTCGTGCACCGATTATCATTGCGCCCATTAAAGCAGCCCAACCGCCTACAGAGTGTACAATTGTTGAACCGGCAAAGTCTACAAACCCGAGTTCTGTAAGCCAGCCCCCGCCCCAGGTCCAGTGTCCTACAACAGGATAAATGAACAGGGTAATGACAAAACTATACATCAGATAGGCCTTGAATTTAGTGCGTTCAGCCATGGCTCCTGAAACAATAGTTGCGGCTGTTGCGGCAAACACTGTCTGGAAGATGATAAACACACTTGGTGACAGATCCCCGAATACCTCAAGGTCAAGCAATTCCGGTCTCAGAAATCCGCTCACACCGGCAAGACCATAAAATGACGCACCGAACATCAATCCGAATCCGACAAGATAATACACTATCGAGCCAACCGAAAAATCCATCACATTCTTCATGATAATATTGGCAGCACTTTTACTCCGTGTAAAACCGGCTTCAACAAGAGCAAAGCCGAGCTGCATGGCAAAAACCAAAACAGCAGCAACCAGAACCCAGACCATATCGATCCTGCGAACAAGTTCCATCATGTCCATATCTACTCCTTCCGGTACACACACAATAAAAAAGGGGACTGGCAAGCGGGTCCGTTTCCGGGCCTGCACCAATCCCCATTGATGGTGTTCCGTTCATTGTTTTCTTACAGGGCTACCTGTCCCCGCTCTCCGGTCCTGATCCTGACCGCATCTGCAACATCATAGACAAAGACCTTGCCATCTCCATGATTACCGGTTGCAATGTGCTTGCACAGTTCCTGAATCAAGGTATCCTTGACATCATCAGTTACTACCGTCTCGACCTTGAGCTTGGGCAGCAGATTCACTGTGTATTCGGTACCACGGTAGATATGAGTTATCCCCTTCTGGTTTCCGAATCCCATGATGTTCGTTACCATCATTCCACGTGAACCGGCATCGTTAAGGATGTTCTTTACGACCTCCAGTTTCTCAGGCCTGATGATAATCTCCAGTTTCTTCATGTGAACCTCCATTCGCCGGCGCGAACACCAGCGTATTATCAATAACCATCTGCGCAGCTTCTACCAGTTTTAATCCCCTGTCCATTGCCGATTTTTGAAGAAACCGGTGGGACTGCGACTCTGTCATCCTGTGCGCCTCCATAAGTCTGTTTTTGGCACGCAGGATGAGCAGTTTCTCCTCTGCGGGGCGTTCCTGACGAAACGAACGCATATCACTAGACCCGCCAAGATGCAGGGCCCTGTGTGCTGCAGACCTCTCTACAAACTCTATCGTCTGAAGAAGATCTACCGGACTGACCGGGTACGGCAAGGCTGGCAAGTCCTTTCGTGTTATCAGATCTATCTGATGCGGCAGAACTACCGTCACAACCGCAAGACGGCCATCCAGCATGGACATCAGATGTTCAGCAGTCATATCAGCCAGCTGAAAACCGGTAACAGCTACCGGACTTGTACAAAAATCAGAAACGCGGATCACATCAGAAGCCGTTTTAAACGTATACTCGACGCTATATCCACCACGTGTTAAAACAGCGGTAATCCAGTTAGTGAGCAACGGATTTGGAAATGCAACAATCACGCTTTTCATGTCAATACCGGGTCAGATAGGCATCGATCTCCCAGTCGCTAATCCGGGTGCGATACTCATCCCACTCCTTCTCCTTTGCTTCAAGAAACCTTTCATATACATGAGAACCCAGAGCACGCAAGGCAAGGCCATCTTCTTTCATGGCAGAAACAGCCTCTGCAAGGCTACCCGGCAAGCTCTGGATTCCTGCCCCAGCCCGTTCACTGTCCGTCATTGTGAAAATATTCCGTGCAACCGGTTCAGGTGCGTCCAGTTTCTGTTCTATACCGTCAAGACCGGCCGCCAGTATCAATGCAAAAGCAAGATACGGATTACACGTTGGGTCAGGACAACGCAATTCTACACGAGTCGACTTGCCCCTAGCCGCAGGAATTCTGATCAGGGGGCTACGGTTGCCGGGCGACCAGGCAACATAAACCGGTGCCTCATAACCGGGAACAAGGCGTTTGTATGAATTAACCGTCGGATTCGTTATGGCGGCAATCCCCCGCATATGTTTCAGTATACCAGCAATATAACTTCGCGCAACAGTACTTAAACCAAGAACATCTTCCTCATCGTAAAAGGCGTTATCCCTACCCTTCATAAGCGACATGTTGGTATGCATACCTGAACCGTTTATTCCAAAGACCGGTTTTGGCATAAAGGATGCATGCAAACCATGACGCTGGGCAATCACTTTAACAACCAGCTTGAAGGTCATCACCCGATCAGCAGTTGTCAAAGCGTCATCAAACCTGAAATCTATCTCATGCTGCCCCGGAGCTACCTCATGATGAGATGCCTCAATCTCGAAGCCAAGCTGTTCAAGGGTCAAAACCATTTCCCTGCGGGCATTTTCACCCATATCGGTCGGGCCAAGATCAAAATATCCAGCCTGATCATGAGTTGCAACAGTAGGCTGTCCTTCCTGATCTGTCTGAAACAGGAAAAATTCCAGTTCGGGACCAACATTAAAACTGTACCCCAATTTTGCGGCCCGTTCCAGCTGTTTCTTAAGGATATATCGGGGAGAACCTTCAAAAGGAGTACCGTCAGGCTTATAAATATCACAGATAAAACGACATACCCGCCCTTGTTGAGGCCGCCAGGGCAAGACAGCAAAGGTATTGATATCAGGATGCAGATACATATCAGACTCTTCTATACGTACAAAACCTTCAATGGAAGAACCATCTATCATACACTTGTTGTCCAGACATTTTTCAAGCTGACTGGGCGTAATTGCTACATTTTTCAGCTGTCCGAACAAATCTGTAAATTGCAGACGTATAAACTGAACATCATGTTCAGCTATCAATTCTGCTATATCAGATTTTGTATAGCTTGTCATATAGTTCCTCCTCTGCAAAAAAATAAAAAAAGGCGTTTCGACACCACATGGTATCGAAACGCCTTCGTTTCTGTCCTTGCATGTACTAACCATATAAAAACTTTCTGAAAGTGTCAAGCATATTTATACAGTTTTATTCAAAATAATGTATATTTATTAATGCAAACCCCGGGCAGCAGTTTAAATTGATTTTGAAACCGGTCCATACGTGCGTACTTTACCCGAAAAGATCAAAAGCCTGCTCCAGGGAATGAATTTCCTTCCAGGCCATAGAACGAACTTCGGCATCCGGTATTACCATATCCGGCACAAGCACCGGTTGCATACCTGCCTGTTTGGCACCACGAATTCCTGCTGGCGAGTCCTCAAAAACAGCAATAGTTGATGGATACAGGTCACGATTACAGGCTTCGGACAAGCGTTTTGCAGCAAGTACATATATATCCGGAGAGGGTTTTCCTCGAGCAACCTCATTTCCAAATGCAAACGCAGAAAAGAAACCCAGAAAACCGGCTTTTTGAAGCATCCAGGTCGCAGAATGCCGACTTGTAGAAGTTGCCAAAGCGAGAGGAATACGGGCTTGATATAAACTGTTCAATAAATCGGCTGCGCCGGGTTTGCAGGGAGGCCCATCGTCATTCATGATTGTTTTCAAGCGTGTTGCTACCGTTTCACTGAACTCGTCAAAGGGAAAATCGGAACCAAGCGAATTTATAACCAAATCCCGTGTATCGCGACTGTTCCTGCCTACACAGGACATGAACAGCTGTTCATCCATCGTGTATCCTGCAGCCGTGCATACTTCTGTCCAAACCGAACAGCACAAACGCTCAGTGTCAAACAACAACCCATCCATATCAAAAATCGCCGCATGTATCATGCGGCGATTGTATCAGAGAAATAAGTGCTGTTCCATAAGGTTTCAAGCTACATAGGCTTCAAGACGGCTCATCCGGCCTGGATGCTGTAAACGCTTTATGGCCTTTTTCTCTATCTGGCGTATACGCTCTTTTGTAAGATTAAACTGATCTCCAATCTCTTTCAAAGACATTGGCTTATAACCGTTAAGACCAAAGCGGTACCGTAACACCTCGGCTTCTTTTTCTGAAAGGCCGAGAAGCAGCTCATCTATGTCGGCCTTCAAATTCTGTTCTATTGCATAGCTTTCAGGCTGTTCATACATTTCATCCTCGAGAAAATCGCCTATCGTATTGCTTTCCCTGTCTGAAAAAAGAGGGGCATCCAAAGAGACCATGTCACGTGCAATGTTAACGATATCACGAACATGATCTCCGGTCATGTTCAGCAGACCTGCAATCTCCTTAAGCTCCGATTCTTCGGATCTGTTGTTAACCACAACCTTTCGAGCCTTTTCAATCTGTACCAGTTCGTTCGCACGGTTAAGAGGAAGCCGAATCATTCTGGATTTTTCACAAATAGCCTTAAGAATTGCCTGACGAATCCACCACACGGCATAAGAAATGAAATGATAGCCTTTTGTTGCATCAAATCTGTCAACAGCGTTCATAAGTCCAATATTTCCCTCACTGATCAGATCTACCAAAGGCAAACCCTGATTCTGGTATTTTTTTGCGACGTTAACAACAAAACGCAAATTTGAACGAATCAACATATCTTTTGCTGATTTATCACCGGCTGCCGCTGCTATCGCATAAGTATATTCCTGATCACGTGTCAGCAAGGGAACCTGGTTAATCTCTCGCAGGTAGGTGGACAGCACGCTTGTATCGGATTGTACCGTTCTTTGTGTTTTTATTGTCTTCTTTGTTGCATTAGTCATAAGTCACCTCCGTTGTTGCAAGTCACCTCTTTAGTAAAGCAAGATACGTGCCAATCTTCAGATAAAACCATTAAAATTTGTTATTACATGACGGGTAAACATTTTTGTACAGGTTTTTATGCAGCTGAGTTCACTGTTTCCTTGAAATACAATATTCAAGAATTTGAATTTAACACTAAATCCTTATATTAAAAAGATTTATTTATCCGAAAAATAAAATTAGAAATAATGATAAGTAAAGAATAAGAACACTGAACCCCCGGGATTCTTTTCTTTTTTTTTATTAAAAAGAACTATTTTCTGACAGCAAAGCTGCAAATACTCAGCATCGAATCATTATGACACAATCAAGCCATGGACAGAAAATTATGTATCAAAATGGTCCATTAACCATACTTTATCTCACCATCAGGGTTTTCTGCTTGCCGGTTGCCGGTATTTTTTATATATTCAATTAGCAGGAGGATATCACATGAAGATTAAGCCATTGGCAGACCGTGTTCTGGTAAAAACCGACAAACTTGAGGCAAAAACTGCCGGAGGAATTATTATCCCTGATACAGCTCAGGAAAAGACACAGACTGCGGTTGTTGTGGCTGTTGGCGACGACAAGGAAAAAATCAAGGTAGCAGCCGGACAGCGGGTTCTTTTTGAAAAGTATGCAGGAACTCCCGTAAAAGTTGACGGTGAAGATCATCTGGTATTAAAGGCGCAGGACATTATAGCGGTAATGGAATAGCATAACGCTAACAGGATGCTGACAAACCAGATGATTGTCAGCACACTGTAAAACGACAAATTACCCTTATTGCTGAATCAATCTTTGCTGTATAAATGCAGGAAAGCAAACCGGATCGCACAACACGGTCCGGTTTTTTTATCGAAAATTCAACTCTTTGAGCAGAGATACTGCTTTATAGTTTTCCGGATCCAATTCCACCGCATACCCGGCAATTACGGCTGCCCGCTGCTGCTCCCTTGCGTCAGCAATTATTCGAGCTGCTTCATAATACAGAATACTTTTTGACCGGTTTTCAGAAGCCAATTCAGCCGCTAATGAAAAACTGTCTATTGCAGCGGAGGTATTACCCTGAATCTGATAAATCCTGGCACTGTTTGCCAAGGCTCTCCATGCATTAAGACTATCAGTTGCCACTGAAGCAAACCGTGATAGTGCATCGTCATATCGTCCCTGTAGCGTTAATAAAATCCCGTCATAAAAATCGGGAACCCAGGGTCGGGAAGACGAAAAAGAAAGAAGCCGGCTAAATAAGAAAGCTGCAGTATCAGGATCACCGGAAACCAGAAAGAACCATATTCCATATTCAAGAATATCTGGATCTGTTGGGTATCTTTCCAGAAGATTCCAAATCTTCCCCGCCGTACGAAGAGTTTCACTTCCTTTTCCCAGCGGGAACCTGAGCGCTTCGATCTGTATTCTGCCTGATTCCTGACTGGTAGCTGAAACCAGGGCTTTTTCTATCGCTGAAAGAATCTCTTCATCTGTGATCCGGGCATATCCTCTGCGACGCTCCATCTCCAAAGTCTCCCAGCCGATTTCTTTTAAATATGCAGTTACCGGAGATAACGATTCAGGTGAATTTCCATGTGCAAAAAAAAGGGAGATATACAGATTTAAAGCGGGCCAAAAGCCGGGATTAAAATTTAAGGCTTTTTGTAATAAAGATTTCTTTAAAGCAAAATCATCGGATGTGAAAGCCCGGTTATATAATGCCAAAACATCTTCAGTATCATGCTGAATAATAGTGTCCCATAAACGTATGGCCCGAGAAGTATCCCGGAGAAGATATGCAGCATGGGCTGCTGCAAGAAATACTCGGGTATCATAACGCGGTTCGGTTTCTGCAAGCTCAAGGAGATACGTCCATTGTCGGGTGTCAAAAGACAAATAAATACCTAATAGTACATCATCCGGAAGGCGATAACGCCATTCTTTGAACAACATAAAAGCCTGACCCAAGTCTCCGCTACAAGCTGCAGTGACAATAGCATTTCTGTAATAGAAGGGATAACCGGTCGATTCAGCCGCAGCACGATAGATGGCTGAAGGAACAGTTAACGGATCAGCAGAAGCAGATAATGCGGCTGCTGCAGCAAGGGATCTCCATGAACCTGACAACAGGGAGCTTGATCTTTTTTCCGCCTCCTGATACCTGTGTAAGTTCATGAGGATATAGACAGCCAACGCAGCAAGTTCCTGATTAACCGGAAAAGACAGAGAACCAGCTTCCAAAGTTCTTAACGCAGATTCAGGAGCCTGTAATGTTATTTCTCTTTTGGCAATTGACAAAAAATCACGAACAGTGACAGCCTTGTTTCGAAGGCGGGTCAATGTACGTAATGCGCTATCCTGTTTTCCTTCCTGAATCAAAAGATCTACTTTTTCAAGGCGGGAAGAAAACAGATTAGCAGTTTCACCTTGTCGGCTGATCAGTACGAAAACAACTATGGCAGCCAGGATTACCACCAGCACGAGGGCCAGTATTGCCAGGTTCCTGCCACGCGGCATCCTCACTGTTTGCCAGCCTCCAGGTCCTTTCGGACATGATCCAGAATTGCATTTACAAACCGGTAGGATTCATCCGAGCTGAATTCCTTTGAGATATCCACCGCTTCATCAATTACTATAGAAGGGTGTAAATCCTTTTGAAAAAGCAGAGAATAAACACTTATTCTCAAAATTGCAAGATCGGCTTTATTTAAACGATCAAAATCCCAATTAGTTAAATGAGTGCGTATTTGTTCATCAACTTCCTGAATATGCTCAATAGTACCGCCAATCAGGAGCTTGGGATAAACTACCCCATCATCGCCCAGTTTCAGTCGCTGTTCATCATCAAGCCAACCGAATTCAAGCAAATCAGCAACAGGTAATCTGGTCGCATCCCAGGCAAAAAGTGCCTGAAATGCCAGTATTCTTCCTTTTCGTCTTGCCGCCATAATTTACCAGGAAAGAGCGCGATCGAGATCGGCACCAGAGCGCAAGATACGGAAGTTTTCCGGTTTTCTTAGATCTGTTATCATCCGTGCCAGGGCACCCGCCAGGAAATCTCTGCGAACAGCCATGAACAGCTCGGCGCGAATTGCTTCGTACACTGTTGTAGTTGTTCCCGGTTGTATCACATCGTCAAGATTCAGAATCTTTGCAGGATATTTATCGACCATAACAAAAGTCTGATAATCGCCACCAGTTTCACTTACATCAGAAACAGCATCCTTATTCATCGCGAATATCTTCAGCAAAGCATCCATTGATATTCCGAGCTCGGCGGCGGCTGTTTCATTTTTGTTGATATACAGATCGCCAACCTGATATCCTGAATTCGGTTCTTTGGAACGAGCACGAATCTCGACTGCAGCACGGGGATTCTGTTTTAACTGTGTCTGCATCTCGGTAGCCTTCCGTAATGCATCAGCACCGGTCTTGGGAACTACTACCAGAAACAGTTTTGCCATATCAGGCTGTACAAAGTTAAGTTTTCGTTTCTCATAATGGGTACGAATATCAGAGTCCGTAGGAGCAGGAAGCCTCTGCAGCTCAGCTTCATTTTTTACCATCAAGTAACGCTGGGCAAAAAGTTCGTTCCGCAAAAACATCTTGTACTCGGCAAGACTCATTCCGTTCTGTGCACGCATAAAATCATCCATGCCCATACCAGTCTGTCTTTGTACCAGTGTAGCAAATTCAGCTTCTGTTATTGTTCTTCCAACCTGCTGCGAAAGCATCGCTGAAAATTGCTGATTAACCTCCGCATCAGCAACACGCACACCATCCCGTTCAGCTGCCTGAACAACCAGACGTTCGTTGATCATGGTATCAAGCACACGCTTTCTTTCATCAAGTGTAAGTGCTCTGCCTTGTTCCTGTTGATACGCATCACACCGGGTCCTGAGTTGCTTGAGAGTAATGGGTTCACTTTTGGTCAACGTAACTGTCGCAATCGGCTGAAGATCAGCCTGCGCAAAAACACCTGCAATAAGCAGTGAGCCCACCAAAAAACCCGATAATGCACGTTTCATCTCGCACCTTCTTTGACCATATAGGTTTGTTTAAGGAGGTCTGCACAAGACTGAATCTTGCAGGAATCTCCTGTAGAATGCAACAAAAAACCCGTTAATAAAAACGTAATTTCTTTATTTACCATTCTTGTGTAGAGGTAATGCTGTACATCCTCTACATCAAAAGTCCTCACGTTACATACAACAGCTCTCTGACAAGCGGGTTACGCATATTCCACCTGTCAGAACTAAAAACTACTCAAGCACAGCACGGATACGGCGTACACCTGCAGAAGAAGACTGCTCCTTTTGTATACGAAAGTTTCCAAGCACTCCGGTTCGTTCAACATGGGGACCTCCGCATACTTCGCGGGAGAAATTACCAATAGTAAACACCTTGACAGTCGACTCATATTTTTCCCCGAACAATGCTGTTGCGCCGGATGCTTTAGCTTCTTCCAAACTCATCATTTCCATTGCAACAGGAACATCTGCCTGTATTTGCTCATTAACCAGCTTCTCGACGGCAGCAATTTGTTCAGAGGTCATCGGCTCGGGATGTGAAAAATCAAAACGCATGCGTTCCGCAGTTATATTAGAACCACGCTGTGCAACATGATCGCCAAGAACCGTTTTCAATGCCTTTTGCAAAAGGTGAGTAGCAGTATGATACGCTGTTGTTTTTTCAGAATGATCTGCAAGACCTCCCTTGAAGGCCTGTTCGCTTCCGGCCCTGGACAACTCCTGGTGCTTGCGGAATGCATCATCGAACTCTTCCCGGTTTACAGCAAGACCATGTTCTCCTGCAAGCTCCTCGGTGAGTTCAATTGGAAAACCATAGGTATCGTAGAGTTTGAATGCAAGACGGCCTGACATAATCTTCTGCGGGTTTTTCAGCAAATTTGGAACCATTTTTTCGAATTCTGCTTCACCCTTCTTGAGGGTTTCAAGGAATTTTTGCTCTTCAGCGCGTAATTCGGAAAGGATTATGTCGGCCTTTTCACCAAGTTCCGGGTAGGCATGTTTATACATACCTATAACAACAGCTGCAGGAACAGACAGGAAAACGTCATCGACACCCAGCTTTCTTCCATGTCGTACAGCCCGGCGAATAAGCCGGCGCAAAACATATCCTGCACCTACGTTGGAAGGTGTAATACCCTTGGGATCTCCGATAATAAAGGTAGCAGCACGGGCATGGTCGCAAATAATCCGTATTGATGTATCTACCACTTCATCAGAACCATAGGCTCTGCCTGTCAATTCTTCAATTGCCGCAATCAGTGGTGTAAATATTTCTGTTTCATAAACCGAACGCTTTCCTTGAAGCATGGCTACCGTACGTTCAATTCCCATCCCGGTATCAACACAGGTACGCTCAAGCTTGCGGTAAGAACCATCTTTCTGTTTATCGTATTGCATGAATACATCGTTCCAGATTTCGATATACTTGCCACAACGACAGCCAGGACGACAGTCTGAACCACAGGCATCTTTACCGGTATCTATAAACATCTCGGTATCCGGACCGCAAGGGCCTGTTTCTCCCGCTGGCCCCCACCAGTTATCTTCCCGGGGCAAGAAATGAATACGCTCTCGGGGTATACCAAGACCTGCCCAGATATCAGCGGATTCTTCATCACGGGGCACATCTGAATCACCGGCAAACACAGTAACCGACAAGCGATCTACAGGAATACCCAGGTATCCCGGATCAGTCAAAAACTCAAAACTATAGGAAATTGCATCCTTTTTGAAGTAATCTCCAAGGGACCAGTTGCCAAGCATTTCGAAACACCAACAGAATCAATATCACCGGTACGGATACATTTTTGATAATCTGTTAAACGTGTTCCTGCAGGATGTGGTTCTCCAAGAAGGTAAGGAACCAAAGGATGCATACCTGCGGTAGTAAACAGAACGGTAGGGTCATTTTCCGGAATAAGGGACCGACCGGAAATCTCGGCATGGCCTTTGCTTTTGAAAAATGCTATATACTTTGATCGGAGCTCATCTGCTGTCATAATTTAACCATAGTAGAGAATGCCGTGAAAATTGTCAACAAAGAAACGATTACCGGGATCTCCGGAATCCCGGTAATCTGGAGGCTTATTTTTTGCCTGCAGGCTTTTTGGCCGCAGCAGGCTTTTTGGCCGCAGCAGGCTTTTTGGCCGCAGCAGGCTTTTTGTCAGCAGCAGGCTTT
>CAZXJV010000078.1:0-13679 GCA_964641135.1 uncultured Treponema sp.
CAGCTGATCAAAAGATCAGATGAACTTAAAAACAATGGTTTTTAGAGGTGCCCTTATATGTGCTATAGTATTGGTCGGGGTGCAGTATTGCATATCCCGTAAGGAGGGCAGGGAATGCTGTTTTCTATCAACAGCGCGCTTCTGGATGCCTGTGTGCTGGCCATCCTGTCCCGGGGCGACGAATATGGCTACCGCTTGACCCAGGAGGTCAAACAGCTGATGAACATCTCGGAGTCCACCTTGTACCCGGTGCTTCGGCGGCTGCAAAAAAACGGCTGGCTTGATACCTATGATCAGCCGTTTCAGGGACGCAACCGCAGATACTACCGGATTACCAGCGAAGGATTGACCCAGCACACACTGTACCGTACAGAATGGCAGGAGTATAGAAGCCGGATTGAAGGTATCTTTGGAGGAGATTCATAAGACATGACACGAACAGAATGGATTGCAGATTTATCGTCCCGGCTGGGACGGTTACCGGAAGATGAGCGCCGTTCGGCACTTGCCTGGTATGAAGAGTACTTTGACGAAGCAGGAGCGGAGCATGAGGCCGATGTTATCCGTGAACTGGGAAGTCCGGCAGCGGCTGCTTCGCGGATATTGGCGGATCACGCGGTCAAGGCAGCACGGCAGGCACCCGGTTCTCCGGGGAAGGGATTGTCCGCCCTGTGGTTTGTTATCCTTGCGGTACTGGCGGCACCTGTTGCTGTCCCCGTTATTGCTGTGCTGATGGCCCTGATCATTGCTGCCGCAGCAGGGGTCTTTGCTGTGGGGGCTGCAGGGGTTGCCTTGCTGCTTGCCGGGATAGGTCTGTTTTTTGGAGGTCTGGTTGGTCTTTTTGCCACACCCGCATCGGCTCTTATTCTGTTTGGTGCGGCTTTTTTGCTGTGGGGGCTGTTTAAAATCATCTTTGTAATTTTGGGCGCGGTTATTTCTGTGTTGGGACAGTTTGTGTCCTGGCTTTTTGATGTTCCGCGGGGAGGAAGATATGGCAAAAAATGATTCAGGTAATAATCTGGGACGGGGCTTTGCGCTGGTGGTAATCGGTTGTGTGCTGATAGCAATCGGTTTGAGCTTTGGCGGCCGTCTTGTACATCTGAACTGGGGGCGCAAGGCAGACGGCGGTTTTGAATTCCGCCTGGATCGTTCAGCTGCCGGTTCGGATGCTATCCGCACAACTGTTGCAGGGGAAGTTCCCTCCACAACGCGCCGTCTTGTCATTACTGCCGGAGCAAGCCGGGTTTCTGTGATACAGGGGGCTTCCTTTTCGTACCGACTTGTAGACTTTCCCGAAAATCAGGTATCTGTTGAGCTGTCGGGCAACACTGTACGCATTACCGAAGATTCCCGTATTACCCGGTTTTCTTTCGGGGCACGCGGAGTGGAAACCCGTATCGAGGTTACAATACCTTCCGGTGTCCGGCTGGAAGAATGCCGGATCACCCTCGGTGCCGGTACTCTTGTAATAGAAGATGTTGATGCTGCAATCTTAACCCTTGAAACCGGGGCCGGCAGTGTAACTGCCTCACGGGTAAAGGCCGAAAAGACCCGGGTGGAAACCGGTGCAGGACAGGCGGTATTCAAGGATGTCAGCTTTGCAAGCCTGACAGCATCTACCGGGGCGGGGCAGGTAGTCCTGCAGGGCGATATTACTAAAGATGCCGAAATCAGTACCGGGGCCGGAGCGATTGAACTGAGCCTTTCGGGAAGCGAAAAGGACTACCGGTTTGAAACGGAGCGGGGGCTGGGCGCAGTACGAATCGGTTCTTCCAGCTGGGCTGGTCCGGGCAGCGGGATTGCCGGAAATCCGGAAGCACCGGTACGAATCAAGTTGAATTCAGGTATCGGTTCGGTTCGTGTACGTTTTGACCGCTAGCAGAGGTCCAGGCAGCTGGCAGGGTGCTGACAAATTCGATGCTTGTCAGAACCCTGCCAGAGAATTCGGATTGCATAAAACCGGTCATTTGGGTATTATCAGTGTATTCTGAAGTTTGCACCAATTTCGGTGCAACCTTTGACTGATCCGTTAGCTCAGTTGGATAGAGCGGTTGCCTCCTAAGCAACAGGTCGGACGTTCGAATCGTCTACGGGTCATAGACTGCTATCAATATTGTTGATTTTTTACACCCCATAAACAATACTTACTCTTATTGGTGATACTACCGGAATAAATACCGTACTGTTACCGATTTTCAGTGTGCTTCAGTGCTGATTTGCGCGGAGGAGTGGTAGATGATAAAAAAAAGTCGGATTTCTTTGGGCATCAGATTGCGGATGATATTGTTGATCGGGTCGGTGTTGATTCTGAGTATGGTGTTTGCAACGGTAATTGTAGGTAAACTTGTTTTTGACAGCGAAGAACGCAATGCTACCCTGTATACACAGGCCCTTTCCGGACAATATGCGAACGTAGCCAAGGATCTGTTATCACAGGCTATGGTTGCAGCACGAACCCTGGCTGATTCCATGGGCGCTTACGAGCAGATTCCCCGGGAGCAGCGGCGCCAGGTATATAATGCGTCCTTGCAGAACGTACTGCGTTTTAATCCGGAGTTTTTTGGTGTGTGGACCTGTTGGGAGCCGAACGCCCTTGACGGACTTGATGCCCGTTATATGGACACAACAGGTACGGATGGTTCAGGCCGCTTCATTCCTTACTGGTACCGTACCAGTACGACCGGGATTGGACTGGAGCCCCTGGCTGATTATACCGATCCGGTTAAGGGTGAATACTATCTGCGCTCACGGGATTCTGCGACCGAGATTATTATGGATCCTTTTGAGTATGAAACCGGAACAGGAACCGTGCTTATGGTGACTATGGCAGCACCTGTGTTTAACCGCGAGGGCCGGGTTGTTGGTGTTGCCGGGATAGACATTACTCTTGAAGCCTTGCAGCGGCGCCTTTCCTCATTACGCCTGTATGATACCGGTTTCGGACGCCTGATTTCCAATAACGGCACGGTGGTGACCCATCCGGTCACAGCGCGGATCGGTCAGCCGGCTCCCGAGTTTACCGATGCCCGAAACGCTGAAACGGTACGCCGGGTACGTGCCGGTGAAATAGTGGTAGAGCGGGCCTGGTCGATTGCGGTAGGCGATTATACCAACAAGACACTGGTTCCCTTTACAGTCGGACATACCGATACCCCCTGGTTTTTCGGTACTGTAGTGGAATACCGGGAGTTGCTTGCTGCAGGACGGGTGGTGGTGACTGCTGTTATTTTGACCCTGGCTGTCGGGCTGATTCTCATTTTGATCATGATATGGGTTGCTGCTACCTCGGTGTCAAAGCCCCTGTTAGGCGCGGTAGCAGCCCTTGAAAATATATCCCGCGGAGACGGCGACCTTTCGGTACGCCTTGCAGACAGCGCCGGTGATGAAACCGGCCGGCTTGCCCGTTACTTTAACGAAACCATCAGCAAGATTGCAACCCTGGTCGTTTCGGTGAAGGAAGAGGCAGAAGCCATGCGGGCAACCGGCGAGGAGCTTTCCAGCAACATGATCGAGAGCGCCGGTGCGCTTAATCAGATAGCTGCCAACATCAGCGGGGTAAAACAGCAGGCAATCAATCAGTCTGCCGGAGTGAATCAGACACAGGCTACCATGGCAGAGGTTCTCAGGCAGATAGAACTGCTGAATGACAGCATTGAAAGCCAGTCGGCAAGCGTTGTGGAATCAAGCTCTTCTATAGAAGAGATGGTTGCGAACATCCGCTCGGTAACCCGCATTCTTGAGGGAAATGCCCGTTCAGTAGAAACCCTGCGCGCCGCAAGCGAGGGCGGGCGGAACGGCATGGATGAGGTAGCCGGCCTTGTGCAAACGATAAGCCGGGATTCGGATGGCCTTATCGAAGCGACGTCTATCATCCAGAATATTGCAAGTCAAACCAATCTTCTTGCGATGAATGCCGCAATCGAAGCGGCTCATGCCGGGGATTCGGGCAGGGGCTTTGCTGTTGTTGCCGACGAGATACGCAAGCTTGCAGAGGATTCCAGTGCCCAGGGCAAAACCATTGCCGACGTGCTTGGCAAGCTTAAGGCGTCAATCGATCAGGTCGCGGATACTTCGCAGCAGGCCCAGCGTCAGTTTGAAGAGGTCTTTACCCTGACCGACACGGTCCAAAACCAGGAGACGGTGATTTACAACGCGATGCAGGAGCAGAGTACCGGCGGTACCCAGGTGCTGGAGGCGATCCGGCAGATAAACGAGTCGACTGTGCAGGTGCGCGACGGTTCGGCCAGGATGCTTGCAGGAATCCGCGAGGTCCTTGAAGAAATGAAACAGCTTGCAAACGTTACCCGCGAAATAACCGACAGCATGAACGAGATGACTGCCGGAACCGAAGAGATCAACCGGGCGGTTGCAGAGGCAAGCTCAATCAGCGTTCGCAACCGCGAAAGCATTGAAAAGCTGGCAGGCGAGCTCGGCCGCTTCAAGACGTGATAAAAAAAACCGCCCCATCGGGCGGTTTTTATTTTGCAGATTGCTGTCAGACTGCGGCAGACTTGATGCCTGTCCGCACTCTGTCAGTAGTTTTCTGCCAGGCGCTCGAAGTAGGACTGGGGATGGGCACAGGCAGGACAGGTTTTCGGAGCTTCCTTTCCTACATAGATAAAGCCGCAGTTCAGGCATCTCCAGGTAGTGGGGCTTTCCTGAACCCACATGTCGCCTTTTTCGATATGGGCGGCAAAGGCTTCATAGCGGCGGGCATGCTGTTTTTCGGCGATTGCGATGTTTTCCATAACGACAGCTATCTCGGTAAAGCCTTCTTCGCGGGCAACCTTTGCAAAGTCGGGGTACATGTGCTGCCACTCGTAGTTTTCGCCTTCAGCTGCGGAACGCAGGTTTTCAAGGGTGGTTCCGATGGTGCCTGCATGAGCGGTGGTGGTAATTGTTACTTCGCCGCCTTCGAGGAACTTGAACAGACGCTTGGCATGCTCTTTTTCCTGCTCGGCAGTTTCTACAAAGGCCTGCTGTACAGGGACATAGCCTTCATTCTTGGCTGCGCTGGCCCAGAACGTATACTTGTTGCGGGCCTGGGACTCGCCGATAAATGCCGCGATGATGTTTTTTTCGGTTTCCGAACCTTTAAGAGATTTCACGAGATGACCTCCGGGAGATTGTGATTCCGGCCGTACGGCCGGATGCTGATATGCTGACCTGACGGGCGGGTCAGTGTGTTCCCGGCTTTTGACAGCCGGGGCAAATGCCGTAAAAATCGGTGCGGTGTCCCTGAACCTGGTAGCCCGAATCGCGGGCTGCATCCTGTTCAAGACCCTGCATGGCGGGAAGCGATACGTCATCAACCTTGCCGCAGCAGGTGCAGATGATGTGGTAATGAAGGGAAATATCGGCATCATAGCGGTCCATGCCGCTGCCTGAACGCAATACCTGTATGGTTCCCTGTTCTGCAAGGAGTCCGAGGTTGCGGTACACCGTCGCCTGGCTTAAGGCAGGCATGGCAGGTTTAAGCTGTTCATAGATCCAGCCGGCCGTGGGATGACTCTTGGTAGAGCGCAGTACCGAAAGGATGGCTGCTCTCTGGCGCGAGTTTTTTCTGGCTGGCTGTCTGCGCTTAATTTCGATATTCATTCCTGTTTTAGAGTACCAGCCTTTGTTTTTACTGTCAACCTCTTTTTTGTGCGAGCTTGTTTTTTTACTTATGGCTGTATATGTTCATTTTCTTTACGCACAAAGACAACTCCGGGCTATGCTGCACGGTTTGGCCAGTGCACCGCCTTGACAACGGGACGTCAGTCGCGGAAAATGACAAAACAACCCGCCGCCGGAGGTCCTGCCGATGATAGCCAATGCAATAAGCCCGGAAGTCCATGAACTGATTACCGCACGCGACTGGAAGAGTCTTAAAGAGATTCTTCCCGGCCTTGAACCGGTTGATATCCGTGACCTCATCTCGCTTGTACCGGAAACCGATGATCGGGTTATTATCTTTCGTCTGCTGCCGCGTCCTGTGGCCGCGGATGTATTCTCGGAAATGGAGTGGGAGCAGCAGGAAGAACTGCTTGCCGGCCTTAACAACGCCCAGATCCGTCAGATCCTGACAGCTCTTGAACCGGACGACCGTACCCGCTTTTTTGAGGAAACTCCTTCCGAGGTTACCCGCAAGCTGATGGATTATCTGTCGGTTGATGACCGCAAGGAAACCCTGCAGCTGTTGGGTTATCCGGAATCCTCCATCGGCCGTTTGATGACTCCGGATTATGTGGCAATAAAAAAGGATTGGACCGTCCAGCGGGCAATGGAGCATATCCGGAAAATCGGAAAGAACGTAGAAAACATAGAAACGGTCTATGTTATCGACCCGCAGTGGCGTCTTCTTGATGCTATAGACCTGCGCAGCCTTATACTGGCCGAGGCCGATATCATCGTGGAAACCCTGATGGACAACAGCTTCGTCAGTCTTTCCGCCTTTGATGATCAGGAAAAAGCGGTTGATTATCTTGAGCACTACGGACTTGCCATCGTTCCGGTTGTAGATTCCAACGGAGTGCTTTTGGGAAGCGTGACCTTCGATGACCTTCTGGATATCGCAAAGGAAGAAACCACCGAGGACTTTCATAAAACAGCGTCGGTTACCCCGCTGGAAACCAGCTATCCTCAGACGGGCATTCTTGAAATTTATACAAAACGTGCTCCCTGGCTGGTTATCCTTGTTTTTATCAACATTTTCTCGGGCGAGGCAATGTCGCATTTTGAAGTACTGATCAAGAATGTTACAGCGCTCGTCTTCTTCCTTCCCCTGATTATCGACAGCGGGGGAAACGCCGGTTCCCAGGCTGCAACCCTGGTGATCCGCGCCTTTGCTACCGGTGAGATCAATCCAAGGGAGTGGTGGCGGCTGGTGCTGAAGGATCTTGTGGTTTCAATTTTGCTGGGTCTGACAATGGGCGCCGCAGTGTCCCTTCTGGGCTTTTACCGGGGAGGTATACTGTTGGGAATCAGCGTTGCGATATCCATGCTTGCTGTTGTTGTTGCCGGCAGTCTTTTGGGTACGGTGCTTCCCTTTATTCTGCGGACGCTCAAGCTTGATCCCGCGACCGCCAGCTCTCCGCTTATAACCTCGATTGCAGATATTATGGGCGTCATAGTCTTCTTTTCCATCTCTGCGCGGATTGTGGGTCTGGCTGGCGTATGACAGCACCTGTTGCCGGTCAGGCATGGAAGAGGAATGCTGCCCTTTTTTTGGCAAGCCAGGCTGTATCGCTGACGGGCTCGGCCCTGGTGCAGTTTGCCATGCTCTGGCAGCTGACCCTGGAAACCGGGTCGGGGTCTGCCATGACTCTCTTTGTGATTTGCGGCTTTTTGCCCACACTGGTCCTGTCTCCCTTTGCAGGGGTCTGGGCAGATCGGTATAACCGAAAGCTGTTGATTGTATTTTCCGATGCACTTATCGCCGGTGCTACCCTTATTATGGCTCTCGTGTTTATGAGCGGGTTCAGGTCCTGGACCCTTTTCTTTGCGGTAGCAGCGGTGCGTTCGTTCGGCTCGGCTGTTCAGGGGCCTGCTGTCGGTGCAATCCTGCCGCAGATGGTTCCCCAGGAACACCTTACCCGGGTCAACGGTATTAACGGCACAATCCAGTCAGCCAATATGCTGGTGGCTCCGATGCTCAGCGGAGCGCTTTTGTCGGTAATGAGCCTGGAACATATCTTCTTTATTGATGTCGGCACCGCACTTGTTGCGATAGTGCTGCTTGTTTTCTTTTTGAAGGTAGCTCCACATCAGCGTGAAGCAGAAACGGAGGCGTCGGGTTACCTTGGCGAAATGCTGGCCGGTTTCCGCTATATCCGTAATCACCGGTATCTGATACCCCTGTTTGTCTTTTATGGAATTTTGATGTTTCTTGTTACACCCGGTGCGCTGTTATCTCCGTTGCAGGTTACCCGCAGTTTTGGTCCTGATGTCTGGCGTCTTACAGCTATCGAAGTGGTGTTTTCGGCAGGAATGCTTGCCGGCGGTATCCTGATTTCTGTGTTTGGCGGCTTTCGCAACCGGATAAAAACCATGGTTATATCAAACCTTGTTATGGCCATCTGCACTCTGGGGTTGGGCTTTGCTCCCTGGTTTGTGTTGTATCTTGTATTCATGGGAATTTTCGGCCTGGTCCTGCCGTATTATAATACCCCCGGAACCGTATTACTGCAGGAACAGGTCGAGGAAGCATATCTGGGCCGTGTGTTCAGTGTTCTGACAATGCTTTCCACTTCTTTAATGCCGGTAGGGATGCTTTTATTCGGCCCGTTGGCAGACACAATTCGTATTGAATGGTTGATGATCGGCACGGGGTCTCTTCTGGTCTTCAACAGTGTCTGGCCTGTTTTTTTCCGCCGTCTCCGTGAAGCCGGCCGTCCCCTCCCGGGCGGGGCCTGAAGCAGGCAAAAGTGTCAGGCACGTATTTTTTTTACAGGGCCCCGGGCAGCCGGCTCCGTATATGCTGCATGTATTCATAGTTGGTTCTGTTAATCTGTATCGGCGAAATTGATATCCATCCGTTTTCGTATGCCCAGACGTCGGTGCCTTCAGGGTTATCCGCGGTGTCCCAGGTACCCCGTGCCCAGTACACCCCGTCCGTCTCAACAAAGTCGTGGAGGAATGGGCGTTTCCCCATATCGCAGATACGAATACCCTTGCTGCTTGTAAAGCTGTGTGCGGGGAAATTGATGTTGATCACATTTTCCGGCGAAACAATGGATGAGGATAAAACACGGGACATCAGTTCGGGAAGTTCCTTTCTTGCCAGCTCGAAACTGCAGCCGTCGCCTGAGACAGCAATGGCCGGCAGCCCGCAAATGATACCTTCAGAAGCACCAGCCAGTGTTCCCGAATAAATAATATCGGTTCCCAGATTCGGACCGTCGTTTATACCCGAGACTACCAGATCGATTTGAAGGTTAAGACCGTATAGTGCAAATTTAACACAATCGGCGGGTTTTGCTTCCAGACTCCAGGCCTTTAAAGCCAGTCCGGAAAAAACATCATCGCGTGAATGAATGCGAATCGGTTCGTGAATCGTTATTCCATGGCCGATCGCACTCTGCTGATTGTGGGGGGCTACAACATAGATCCGGCCAAATTCGCGCATAACCCGGGCAAGAAGAGCCAGGCCCGGAGCCTCAATGCCATCGTCATTTACTAACAGTATGTTCATGCCTTAAACCAACTTTTTTCGTATGCTGCCTGAAACAATATCGATCAATGTCACAACTACAATCAGTACTATAACCATGATCCCAACCCTGTCCCAGACTCTGCCGCGGGTGGCAAAAATCAGCGGAGCGCCGATACCCCCGGCACCGACCAGACCCAGTGTTGCTGCAGCCCTCATGTTTATCTCGAAGCGGTACAGTGTATAGGACATGAACTCCGGTGCCATTTCCGGTAATAATGCTCTGAATAACACCTCCATGGGGGTTGCTCCGCAGGAATCAAGTGCTTCCTTTACCCCCATATCCATGCTTTCGATGGCCTCTGAAAACAGCTTTGCGAGCATACCGATCGAATGAATACCGATGGCCAGGATTCCCGCCGGTGCGCCGGGGCCGACCACACTGATAAAAATCAGGGCGAGGATCAGTTCCGGAAAGGTGCGTATGGCTGTAACAATGACCTTGCCGACTTTGGATACCCTTTGGCCAACAATATTCTGACTGGCCAGCAACGCAACCGGAATGGACAGCAGGGCAGACACAAAGGTTCCGGCAATAGAGATGGCTATCGTTTCCACCACCGCAAAGGGCAGTCCGTCCCGTGTCATGTTTGCAAGATAGGCCAGGTCCGGGTGGATAAAACCCCGAATCATGGCCTGCATGGTGCCCCGCGCTGTTTGCATGATACCGAGATATTCTATGCCCAGAAAGCCCCAGATTATCACAAGGGCAAGGCCGCCGTAATTAACGATGTTATAGAGAACGGTGGTCGGTTTGAATGGTTTTTTTATATGGATCAGATCGCTCATACAAGCCTCCTGCGGATGGAACTGCTCGCCAGATCAATAACCAGTACTACCACAAAGGAGATGATGATGATTACACCAACCCTGTCAAAATTCCGCCATGCAAGGTTTTGTTCGTATAACTGGCCGATTCCGCCTGCGCCGACATAGCCGAGAACTGCCGCGGCTCTGATGTTTATTTCAAAACCGTACAGGGTATATGAAAAGAACTGAGGAAGAATTTGGGGCATGATGGCATACCGGAGAATGTTCGGTTTGTTAGCGCCTACTGCCATCAGGGCCTCCACCTGACCTTGATCGATAGCTTCTATCGATTCAAAGGTGAGTTTGGAAATCAGCCCGAAGGTAAAGATAGCCAGGGCAATTACGCCGCTGAAAGGGCCGATGCCGAACACTGCAACAAAAAGCGAGGCCATAACCATAGCGGGAATGGTCCGAAAAATGTTTAAAATGAAACGAAGCGGCCGGGTGATAAAGGGATTCCTGATAAAATTACGGGCTGCAAAAACCGCTGTCGGCAGTGCCAGTACTGCGCCCCAAAATGTTCCGACAATAGACATTCGTATTGTCTCAAAAAGGGGTGCCAGTATCCGGGGTGTGTAAGACCAGTCGGGACTGAGGAATATCCTTCCCAGAAGGCGGCCGCCCTTTTGCAGGTTGATCAGTATCCGGGCAATGTCAAATCCGGCAAACCAGCCGCTACCGATTATAAGACCTGCCACAAGCAGGATGACAAGGTTTCGTCGCAGTCGCTTGGGACTTGGGACAACAATGGGCGCCGGTGCCGAAATCATGCCTCTTCCCCGAGAACTTCGTCGGCGTGGATGGGCCGGCCGTACACCTGTTCCATTTCTTTAATGAAGTTTTTCTTATCAATATCCTTCATATGTTTATCATAAACTAAAAGCCCTGCGCGAATGCCTATGACCCGGGTTGCGTATTTGAGGGCAAGATCAACATGATGCAGGTTGGCGATTGTGGTAATGCCGTCCTCTGCATTTATTTTTTTAAGGTAGTCCATCACCTGAATGGTGGTAACGGGATCAAGGGACGCCACCGGTTCATCTGCCAGCATCAACGAAGGCTCCTGTGCCAGGGCGCGGGCAATAGCTATCCTCTGCTGCTGTCCTCCGGAAAGTTCGCTGGCCCGGGTATGCACTTTTTCCAGGATATCCACCCGCTGCAAGGCCCGGTAGGCTATCTGTTTGTCTGCTTCGGGGAAAAGACCGAGGATTGTCTTCCATGTTGGATTATATGCAACCCGTCCGGACAGAACATTGGAAAGAACAGATAATCGTTTCACAATATTAAAACCCTGAAAGATCATGCCGATTTTTCGCCGCACGTTTCTCAGTTCGCGCCCCTTGGCCCGGTTGACTATTACGCCGTCCACATCAATCTGACCTTCGGTGGTATCGATCAGCTGATTGATGAGCCGCAGCAAGGTTGATTTACCTGCGCCTGAAAGGCCCAGGATAGCAACGAATTCGCCCCGGGCTATTTCAAGATTGACACCCTTTAATGCCTGGACGCCATTAGGGTAGGTTTTTCCCACGTTGGTAAACCGGATCATTGCTTCTCCTTGAACTGGTCGAAAATTTAATCTTATTCTAACGCGAGGATATTTTTTTGTCATGTACAAACACATGATAACAGATTAATATTCGATTAACATTCAGTACACATGGTAAGGAGGAACACTATGAAAAAAGCGCTCGCTACGGCTTTTGTTGCTGCATTGCTCATTCCTGCAGGCCTGTTCATGGCGTGTCAAAAAAAAGGCACTATTGACCCCGATGTAATTCAGGTTCAGCTGATTCCATCCCGGGATATGGCATACCTTGATGCGCAGCGTTTGCCGATGCAACAGCTGCTCGAAGCTGAATTGGGTCGAAAGGTTAACGTGACTGTAGCGACCGACTATAACGCACTTATTGAAGGCATGGCTGCCGGGCAGATTCATGTTGGACTCCTTGCTACGACCGCCTATGTCCAGGCAGCCGATGAAGGGGCTGCCGAGGCGATCCTTAAATCCCTGCGTTATGAAGTGGATGATAACGGTAAGCTGCTTCGGGATCTCCCGATGGTTTCCGGGTACAGGTCTCAGCTGGTTGCTCATGTCAATTCAGGCATAAAAACGGTGAGCGATCTTAAAGGCAAAAAAATAGCCATAGCTTCTTTTACTTCTACATCCGGTTTTGTCTGGCCGGCCAATCTTCTTGCCGATGCCAATCTGGATCCCGAAAAGGATGTCACCTGGCTGAATGTCGGCGGTCATGATAACGCCATCATGGCTGTGTACAATGGTCAAGCTGATGCAGCTTTCACCTTCAAGGATGCCCGGAATCTTTTTGAAAAGGAATCGTTTTATACTGATCTGCAATCCAGGGTAGTTCTGGTTTCCAACACAACTGAAATACCGAACGACACTATTTCGGTAATTCCCAACCTGGAACCGAAACTGAAGGAAGCGATTCGTACGGCCTTTATAAACATGGTTTCTAACCCGGAGGGGCTGGCTATTATGCAAAAGATCTATAACCACGAGGGCTACGCACCTGCGGCAGACTCTGAATACGATATGGTCCGTACCTACCTGCAACGCCAGAAACAGTGGAAGTTCTGATACGGCAATTATAATCACCCTGCATGGTTGCTAATGACAGAGGTTCGATTGCCTATGTCATTAGCATGTTAGCGGGTTTTGCGGTACTCCTGGATGTGGGAGTTGAATTCTGTAAGGAAGTCCGGATTCTGTTCAATATACCGCGGCGAGAAATAGACAAAAAGATCGTTCCTGGTTTGTTCCACAACCCTGATTCGGTCTGTGTACTGCGGGTAGGCTGCAAGAAAGTTGTTGTAATTGTTTGTATTTGCCAGACATGCGTCAAACCGTTTGTTTATCAGCATTAAGAATAATTGATCCGGGTGGTTGGGTTTACCGGTAACGTTATATCCGTTGTCCTGCAGCCATTGAAGCATCGCAGCTCCGGTGTATCCGCCCACCGTAGCCCGTGCTTTAAAACCTGTGTCGGACGGATCAAGTAACGTTTCTTTCAGAAGATACCAGTTGATCGTCTGGTCTGCGATTGGAGCCGATCGAACAGCATAGGCGTCACGATCAGCATTCCGGGATCCTGCAAAAAACCCTGCGGCTTCTCCGTTTTTAACCATAAGTTGTGCCCTTGTCCAGGGTTCAAAACGTATTTCAGCATGGATATTCATTTTATTGAGCGCGTAGAGGACCGGTTTCATCGCATCGCCAGTTGGTTCTCCCTCAGGAGTCAGCCAGGTAAGCGGCGGCTGTATATGCGTGGTGAGCGTGATTGTCTGTTGTGCGTAAAGTGGTGTTATAAATGCCAGGATTATCAGTACGATCAGTTGCATGCGGTAAAACTCCTTTGTTTTCGCCATGAGTGAATGTCTTTTTCTATAGGGGACTTTGAAAAACCAATGTTGGTGTCGGGGTACCCTACAGTAAAGCCTGATAGTAGTATAGGTTTTGTGGATGAAATTTTCAAAAACCGGGTGTTCTTTCACCATCTTATTGACCCGCAGGGCCTGTTTCGGTATAGTAATCAGGCATTTCCTCTGTCAGTCTTTAATTATCTACTTCAGAAATGCACCGGGCCTATAGCTCAGTTGGTTAGAGCTGCGGACTCATAATCCGTCGGTCCCTGGTTCAAGTCCAGGTGGGCCC
>CAZXJV010000079.1:0-13218 GCA_964641135.1 uncultured Treponema sp.
GTGAATCCGAAGGGGCAACCGGGGAACGGCTGGGTTGCGGCGCATTTGACTGCGTAGTAGAATGAGTGCAAAGAAATCTGGCAGGATAGATTTTGACAGCCTTATCAACAATATTGATAGCAGTTCATATCCTGTTAACTAAACGAAATCCGGGGTTTTATGAAAAACATTCAACCGCTTTCTGTATTAACGGCCGATGTAGCCGTTCCTGCCTCGAAGGCACACACCCTGCGCTCGCTTCTGCTGGCATCTCTTGCAGAAGGAGAATCTGTTATAACTAATCCCCTCATGGGGGAGGATCAAAAAAATCTTATTGTCTGCTTGCAAAACCTGGGAGTACACGTACATCTCGAAGACAACAGGATTAGTGTAACAGGAACCGGCGGGAAGTTTTTACCTGTTTCAGCAGAGCTTAACTGCGGTGAATCCGGTGTTGCAATGAATTTTTTGAGCGCAGTAAGTCCCTTTGCCTCAAAGCCGGTCGTGCTTACCGGAAAAGAAGGTTTGCTTAAGCGTCCTGTAGGAGAAGTAGTTCAGGGCCTTCGTCAGCTTGGCGCCGATATTCATTTCAGGAATACAGAAAACTATCCTCCCCTTGAGATTAAGCCGACCGGGTTACGTGGTGGGCAGACAAAGATGCGGGGAGAATATACTTCACAGTATTTCAGCTCTCTCACAATCGCATCTGCATTGGCGGAAAACGATGTAGAAATCATCTGTACCGATGAAATGTCTGAACAGCCATATTATGACATTACCCTGGAAATGATGGAGAAATTCGGAGTAAAAGCTCAGAACTATGAGTATAAACGCATGGTTATACCGGCGGGACAGAAGTACAGGGCAACAGATATTTTCATTGAAGGCGATTATTCCAGTGCATCCTATTTTTTTGAAGCCGCCGCAGTTTGCGGTATTGAAGTTAGACTCCACAACATGAATGATGAATCAGTACAGGGCGATAAAAAGATTGTCGATTATATGAAAGCCATGGGTTGTTCGGTACATACACAGGGTAACTGCCTGTCCGTTAAAGGAGGGAAGCTTGTTCCTCTTGTAACAGACTGTAACGGCACACCGGATTTGGTACCAACTCTGGCTGTCTGTGCAGCCTTCGCAGATGGTAAAAGTCTGCTTAAAAATGTATCTCATTTACGGTTCAAGGAATGCGACAGGATAACAGCTGTCTGTACTGAACTTGGAAAGATGGGTATCAAAGCTGTTCTTGAAGGGAATGATCTTGCCATATATGGCAATAGCTCATCGGTGCACGCATCTTCCATTCAATCCTATAATGATCACCGTATTGCTATGAGCTTTGCCGTACCTGGTCTTGTACTTGCAGGGCAGACCATTGATAATCCTGATTGCGTTTCTAAATCTTTTCCAAATTTCTGGGATGTTTTTAGCAGTTTCACCTCATAATACAAAGGCTTTTTTGCAAAGAAGGATGGAGTTATAAAAATTGTGTGATACACTCGGAATATGCCTAAATCACTACTAAGGTCGGTTATTCAATGGGAAGACCCCGATCCTTCTCTTTTAATGGAACGTTGGACAGAAGATGGTGACGAGATAAAAAATGCGTCAAAGCTGATTGTTTCTCCCGGTCAGTCCTGTTTACTGATTATCGAGGGGCGTGTTGAGGGGGTGTATGACCAGGCTGGTCTTTTTGATCTAAAAACACCAAATCAGCCGCTGCTTACTACCCTGGCCAGTTTTTCGCAGGGGTTTATCAGCGAACACAAGGTTGGGCTCTTTTTTTATCGGACAACACAGCAGGCCCGGCAAAAATTCGGCACTCCTTCTCCCGTACGATATCTTGATCCGGTCTACAAATTCCCTGTGGGATTGCGTGTATTCGGAAACTTCAGCTTCAGGGTAAACGACATTTATCGCTTTGTTACCGAGGTTGCCGGGGTGCCGGATTGCTATACTATTGAGGAAGGACGCCGGCTTATCTCCAGCCGTATGGTGGACTCTCTTGCCGAAACACTGGCTGTCTGCGGATATTCGTTTTCCGAGGTTGACCGGCACCGCAGCGAGATCGCTGCTGCTGTTCTTGAGCGGCTTGCACAGGATCTTGGTGTTCTTGGGTTGGAGTGTACAGATTTTCGCATAGACGGAACCAGCTTTGACGATGAAACCATGGCGCGAATAAACCGCATCAGTGATTTGCAGGCCGAGGCCCTGGGCGCGCAGGCTGTTGGCCTTGATTTTGCAGGGCTTAAAGAGGCTGAAGCTACCCTTGATCGGGCTCGCAACCCGGCACAGATTGTTGCCATGCCGGGAATGATGGTGCAAGGCAGTACAACAGAGACCGGACCCGATCCTGCCGAATCTTTACGCAAGATAAAGAATCTTTTCGAACAGGGCTTGATAACACAGGAAGACTATGACGCCAAACGACGCGATATACTGGAACGGTTGTAAATATGATATTGAGACGTTTTAAATGCCACAATTGCGGTGCGGTTTCCGAGGATGCCGCGACAGAAGTGTATGTATATTGCAAGCATTGCGAGGCCCCTATCGATTATGATCTTCAGGTCCTGTGGCGGCTTTGCAGGCAAAATGAATACAAGCGATGGCAACAGGGGCTTGCAGCTGGGTGGCCTGCAAAAGAGGCTGCACGAACTTCCGGTGATAGACAACGCTTTATGGAACTGGACAGGGAAGATGTTCTTCGTTCCCTGCAGGATATTCCCTCGATGCATCCCGAGGCTGTCCGGAAACCGGGTGAGATACAGGAGCGCTATCTGGAATGGTATATCCGGTGTGATGCCGAGCGGACGTTCAATCCGGAACTTGTAAAACGCTATGCCGATCATGCTGCAGAATCAACAAAACGGTTCCGCCAGGAACCCGGTGGACCGACAGGCATCAGGACTGCGGTATCCGGACCCGATCTGGTAGCGATTATTGAATCCTGGATTGAAGTATCCCGTTTTGAGCGGCGAGTGTGCGATGAAAACGGTATAAACGATTTGTGTCCTGTACCCCTTATTCCGGAACAGCAGGAGAAAACCCTTGTCAGCGGAATGTTCCAGGGGTACAGCCAGTTTCTGGATGAAGAAGCTGTACGCTTTGTTATTGCCCATTTTCATATGGGGGAGTCATTTTCCTGGAAGGTTTCAACCGATACCGGAATATGCTGTGGCACATGCGGGGATCAAATCGGGGGTATCGAAAAAGGCAGTTCCGTTGAGTGTCCGGGATGCGGCACCCTGATAACCGATGGTGCGGTAGCATTTGGTTGTTCAGGCTGCGGGGCGCCGTTGACGCTGAACAGGGACGCTGATTATGGTATTTGTCCCTGGTGCGGCACTGTTGCAAACAATGCAACCTTCCAGCCGTTGAATGATTTTGCCGACGCCTATACGGAGCTCCAGCGTATTGCGAGAGATACTTCAAGCATTTGATTTCTGCGGAAAACCCTGATTTTTTCCCTGGTTTTTTCGGATAACGACAAATTCCCGTATATGGATCAATCCTGTATCCGTCCAGGACGCAGGGAAAATTTTTGGATGTTTCGGAACAGCATTCTGAAGCCGGTATTCTTGAGGGCGATGCAATGAAAGCGGGTTTATTCAAACAGCCCGACACTGCAGATACTGATTCCAGCTTGTGCATTCGCCATCTGCGGGCTATACTGCCTGTGCCGTGCCCCTGAAGCATGGTAACAGGAGACAGCTATGAACAACGAACTGGAACGTGCGGAAGGTGCCGCCGTTAATACCGAACCCGGGCGCGGTCCCGGTACTGATTTTTTGCGCGAAGCCGTCAAGGCGGACATCGCCAGCGGTAAAACCCGCCGGGTGTTGACCCGGTTTCCGCCGGAGCCCAACGGCTGGCTGCATATCGGCCATGCAAAGGCCTTTTTTATCGACTTTGAAATCGCCAGTGAATTCGGCGGACAATGCAATCTTCGTTTTGATGATACAAACCCTGAAAAAGAAGACATGAGTTATGTTGATGCCATCAAGCGGGATATCCGCTGGATGGGCTATGAATGGGGAGAGAATGAATTCTACGCATCCGATTACTATGAGTATTTGTATGACCTTGCGGTAAAATTGATCAACAAGGGACTTGCCTATGTTGACGACCTTTCCGATGAGGAAATACGCGAGTACCGGGGTACTGCTGTTCCGGATAAAAATAACATTACCTACACTCCTCCCGGGCGCAACAGCCCCTGGCGCAACCGCCCGGTTGAAGAAAATCTTGATCTGTTTGCCCGGATGCGAGCTGGTGAATTTGCTGACGGTTCGCGCACTCTGCGTGCAAAGATAGATATGTCTCATCCCAATCTGGTGATGCGCGATCCGGTTATTTACAGAATCCGCCGCATGCCTCATTACCGTACCGGGGACACCTGGTGTATTTATCCGATGTATGACTTTCAGCACCCGGTTTCCGATGCCAGGGAAGGAATTACCCACTCCCTGTGTTCTCTGGAATACGAAATCCACCGGCCCCTGTATGACTGGTTTATCCGTGAGTGCGAGGTCTTTCCAAGCCGCCAGATCGAGTTTGCCCGCCTGAACATCACACATACCGCCCTTTCCAAGCGCTGGCTGCTGCGTCTGGTTCAGGAGGGCTATGTGTCTGGTTGGGATGATCCGCGTATGCCGACCCTCGCCGGATTACGCCGGCGCGGGTACACACCCGAGTCGATAAAAGAATTCCTTTCACGTATCGGAATTGCGAAAACAAACAGCCTTGTTGATATCCAGCTTCTGGAATACTGTCTGCGCGAGCAGCTGAACCGTGAGGCACAGCGGGTGATGGCAGTGCTTAATCCGGTTCGACTGATCATTGATAACTGGCCCGCCGGTCAGGTAGAGATGATGGAGGCTGTCAATAATCCTGAAGACCCGGCTGCAGGTACCCGCAGTATTCCGTTTTCCGGGGAGCTTTTTATCGAGCGGGATGACTTTCAGGATCCGCCGCCGCCAAAGTATTTCCGCCTCTTCCCGGGGAATTCGGTACGTCTGCGTTACGGTTATATTATTACCTGTACCGGCAGCGACCGTGACCCTGCCACCGGCGAGGTTACTGCGGTTCATTGTACCTACGATCCTGAAACCCGCGGCGGCAATGCGCCTGACAACCGCAAGGTGAAGGGAACCATTCACTGGGTCAGCGCAGCCCACGCAGTTCCGCTTGAGGCTCGCATGTATGATCATCTGTTCGAGAACGAACGGCCCCAGGATGTTCCTGCGGGAATCGACTGGGTAACAACCGTTAACCCTGCCTCAAAACAGGTGCTTCAGGGAGCAGTTGGCGAGCCGATGCTGACAGCTGTTGCACCGGGCGACTCTTTCCAGTTTGAACGTCTCGGGTACTTTGTCTGCGATCCGGACAGTGTTTCGGGTAAACCGGTTTTTAACCGTTCGGTATCATTGAAGGATACCTGGGCAAAAATAGAAAAGAAGCAGCAAGGCTGAAAGGAGAAAGTGCATGCAGTTGCGTGAGTACCGGGATCTGACCGTGTCCCTTTTGGGGTTTGGTGCCGGACATATCGGCGGGGAAATGGATGAGGATAGATGCGGGCATTTATTGAATGCCCTTGTTGATTCCGGTGTAACCCTGATCGACACTGCCCGTGGTTACGGTCTTTCGGAAGAACGCATCGGCAGGCATTTGTCCTGGCGGCGGAATGACTTTGTGCTTTCCACCAAAGTCGGCTATGGCGTTGAGGGTCATGCCGACTGGACTGCCGGATGCATACATGCGGGAATAGACCGCGCACTTGGCCAGTTGCGCACGGATCATATTGATATCGTTCATCTGCATTCCTGCCCGCGCCCGGTTCTTGAGCAGGGCGATGTTATTCGTGCTTTGCTTGAAGCCCGTTCGGCCGGGAAAATCCGCTACGCCGCCTATTCAGGTGATAACGAAGACCTGGAATATGCTCTTGAGTGCGGACTTTTTGACGGTTTTGAAGCATCCTTTAATGTATGCGATCAGCGCATTGTTGCAAAATTGTTGCCCCTGGTACGGGATGCGGGCGGCGGCTTTATTGCAAAGCGTCCAATAGCTAACGCTCCCTGGCGTTTTAAGGAACGACCGGTTGGTAACTATGCCGAAGAATACTGGCTGCGCTGGCAGACGATGGCCCTGCCGGATTTCGGTATTCCTTTGACCGAGCTGGCGTTGCGTTTCAGCCTGTTCACTGACGGGGTGTCATCCGGTATCATTGGCTCTGCAAATCTTGAACACGTCAGCGCAAACATCAAGGCTTTGGATAAAGGCCCTCTGCCTCCTGAGATCTACGCGGCAGTCCGTTCCGCCTTCGAACGTCATGGCGCGTCCTGGTTGTCCTGTGTCTAGAAAGGTGCTGACAGATTCGATGATTGTCAGCATCTTGCCAGAAAAAACGTGCACTTATTTTCCCCGTGATTTGACCAGTGCAAATACGATCAGGGCCAGTGCATAGGGCAGGGACAAAAGCACTGTACCGGGGACCAGGTGTGTTCCCTGCAGTATTGTTGCCCCGTAGTCGGCGGTGGCGAACAGCAGGGCTGCAGGAATCAAACCCAGCGGATGCCTGAGTCCGAGATAGACAACAGCAAGGGCTGTCCATCCGCGTCCGGAGCTGATGTTCGGCGACCAGGCGCCAAGGCTGAAGGCCAGAAAAGAACCCGCAGCAGACGCGCAGACAGCGGCGATCAGCCATGACCGTGTCCGTAACGCCGCAGTGTGTATACCCCGGGATTCAAGCAGTTCCGGATCGCTGCCGGTGATGCGCAGTTCAAGGCCGCTTCGTGTTTTATACATCCATATCCATAAACCGACCGCTCCGGGAACAGCGAGCCAGGGTATTACCGCCAATAAGAGCGGATTCGGACCCTTTCCGGCCAGGACAAGGGTACTTGTTGTTCCGAAAAAGATGCTGGACAGCAAGGTGATTAAACCCGCAGAGGCAAGGTTGAATCCGAGTCCGGTCAGGAAGGGATTGGCGTGGAACCGTTCGGTGAATATCGCAAGTCCGTAAATTAAAAGCATGGTAAGGGCAGTTGAAAGGATAAAGCCTGCTACAGAGTTTCCGGTTCCAAGGGTGCAGACGATAAAGGTAAATGCTGCAAGGTTGATAGCCCCGTCCATGAATACGGCAAGACGGCCTGTTCTGTCGCTTGCAAGGGCGCCGGTTGCTGCAAACAGAAGAGGTGCGGCAATACGGAAAACAGCGGCAAGGCTTTCGATCACCGTGAACCTCCCTTTTTTGCGAAGGGCAGATACTGGACCGAGATTACAAGGAATATCATGGCCTGAATCAGCGGGGCGGGGTCAAAACTGAACCTGGTTGTAAGGACAGCAGCACTCAAGGCTTCCTGAAGCCATGCATAAAGCAGGGCAGCAGGTATAATGCGGGGCAGGCGGCTCCGTGCGATCAGGGCGACAGAAAGGGCTCCCCATCCCATACCGGAGGTAAGTCCGCTGTGGCATACATGCCAGATACTGATGACGGCAAGGGCACCGGCAAGACCGTGAAAGGCTCCCGCAGCAGCCATTCCACAACTTAGTACCCTTCGTACAGGCAGTCCTGATGCCTGTGCAAAATCGGGGGCAGTGCCGCTCATGCGCATGGCATAGCCCGGTCCGGTCCGTTCCAGAAAGAACCATGCACAAGCTACGATGAGGAGAGCTGCGGGCAGGCTTGCACCAAGAACCGAGGGGGGTAAAAGGGATGGAAGGCGAAAGGGCTGCGGAATCGGGGCGGTTGCAAGAAGATTGCGGGAGGTATCCCGCAAGGGTCCGGCAATCAGATAATCGACAAGGGGAACCATTGCAGCAGAAAGAAGAAACGAGGTTAACAGTTCACTGGTTCCGCGCAGTGAGCGTAACAGGCCGGGTATCAGACCAAGCAAGGCACCCGCAAGAACGGCTGCAAAAAGTGCCAGGGGCAGGGCAACTGCAGGTGGAACAGAGGCCATTGCGGGGTGTGCCAGAAGTACGGCGGTAACCAGGGCAGGGGCATACAGCTGGGCTTCGCCGCCAAGGTTAAAGGTCCCGGAACGCATTGAAAGTGCTGCGCCGGTAGCTGCTGTCATATACAGGGCTGCCATGGCAAGCATATTTCCGAAGAACCACAGGGATGTAAAGGGGCGGGTAAAAAAGACAATGAGGGTTTGTGCCGGCTGTCCGCTTGTAAAAACAAGCAGCACAATAATCAGGGGGATGGTAGCAAGCAGCTGAAAGGTTAAAACAGAGCGGGCGGTTGATTTCATTCCAGATGTCCTGCGCGCAGGATACGGCTGTCATCAAAGAGCTGTATCCGGTTCATGGTATCAAAATCGCCGGTAAGAACAAGAACGGCGGTTCCCCGATCGGCTGCACAGCGCAGCCGTTCAAATAATATGTTGGCGCTTATCATATCAAGCCCCCAGGCCGGTTCGGCAAGGATGAGGACGGCGGGATCTTCAGACAGTTCACGCTCAAGAATAAGCCGCTGCAGTTGCCCTCCTGAAAGACTGCGAACCGTGCGGTTTTCATCGCCGGTGATTCCTTCCCGCTGTAAAACAGCCCGTACCTCGGCACGGCGGGTTTTTAAGTCCGGTATAAACCCCTTAATACGGTACGGGCTCATCATTTCCAGAAGCGTCAGGTCGGGATGTGATCCACGGAACACCCGGTCAGACGGAATCAGTGCAACACTGTGTGAGCGCAGGGCTGCCGGTTTGACGGAACAGGATGTGCCGTCCTTTTGTAAAAAAAGACGGCCTGTATCCGGTTTGATCTGCCCCGCGAAAACAGATTCCAGTGTATCAAGGCCGGAACCGGCCAGACCGAATATACCGGTGATGCGGCCGGGTTGAACAGTCAGATTGATATCATACAGCGGGCTGGTATTGTATCGGGCAACAGATACGGTTTCCAGCCGAAGGGATGCGCCCGGTGATGAATGTACCGGGCAGGGAGGGGCTATCCGCCTGAGGGCTTCAGGCCCGAACATCCGTTCTTCCAGGGCGGATTGATCCGGTGGCGTACCCGACCATGCGAGTGTGCCTTTCTGCAAAACAGAGATCCTGTCCGCCCAGCGGCAGGCTTCGCCGATGTTGTGGGTTATCAGTATTATTCCTGTGCCGTTATCGGCTGAACGGCGAAGGGAGGCTAAAAGTCCGTCCCGTTCATCCGGTGGCAAAAAACCGGTAGGCTCGTCAAGCAGTAAAAACCGGGGGGTGTGAATCAGGGCTGCCAGAAGTGCAGTCTGAAGACGCCCCAGTGCATCAAGACGGCTGACGGGAGTGTCGGGATCAAGAGGAATATCCCACTGCCGGCACAGGCGTAAAACGGCGGCACGCAAGCTGCCGCCGTTCAGACCCGGACGTGCGCTGCCGGGCTTGCAGTTTTCAAGGACGGTTAGATCCCGTGCTGTCAGGGGATGCTGATGCACCATTGCAATACCTTCAGACAGGGCCTGCGCAGGCGATGTGAAACTGCGGCGTATGCCGGCTACTTCAAGATCGCCCTGGCTTGGCGCATGCAGTCCCGAGAGGATGTGCATCAATGTTGATTTCCCTGCTCCGTTTTCACCCAGCAGGGCGTGTATTTCTCCCGTGCGGAATTCAATACTGATATCCCGCAGGGCCTCCACTGATTCAACCGGGCCTGATCCGCTGCCGTCAAGGCTGAAAATCTTGCCAATGCCGCGAAGCACCAGTGTTGCGTTTTTTACTGTATCGATAGGATCAGTTCTCCGTTTTGAAGCCGTCTGATTTCGTTAAGCATGCGCCGGCGCAGGGATTCCGGAACGGTTTGTACCCACAGCGGATCATCATCCACAAAGCGTATATAGCCATCGGCAAACCCGACCGTGCCGGCTTCTCCCTGCGGAAGACTGCCTTCAAGAAAGGCAAGAACCTTCTCTGCAGTCAGACGGCGTTGATCCATTACGGAACTTGCAATAACAAGTCCCGGCGCCAGGGAGTATCCGTTGTCGTCGAACCAGGCAACATAAAATCCTGTCTCACGGGCTGCAGACAGTACGCCCTGATTTGCGCCTCCGGAAATCGGCATGATGACATCGGCACCTGCGTTTTTCATCGCCCGTGCCAGTTCTGCACCTTTTGCCGCGTCATACCAGTTGCCGACAACCCGGAAGTCAACCGTAAATGCAGGGTCAACAGCCCGGGCTCCTTCCCGATAAGCCGGAAGTATGACATCGGTCATCGCCGGGTATTCCTGGCCGGCAATCAGTCCGATTTTACGACCGGTTTGTGCGTTTGGCATGGCAGAAGAGCTCACGAGTGCTGACATAAAGCCTGCAAGGTAGCCCTGCTCACGCTGGTTGTAGCGATATGTGGTTATCTGTTTGTTGCCGGTATAGTGGGCGTCCAGGACCAGGAACTTCTGTCCAGGAAAGCGGGACGACACAGCAGCAGCTATATCGGGCATGGCCGGATTTGATGTGACAACCAGGTCGTACCGTCCCCCGGCGACCAGAGCGGTCAATCTGTTTTCCCAGTCAGCCTGACGGGTTCCTGCTTCAATGATGGTTAACTCTGCTGTGTTCCCTGCAGCACGATATGTTTCCACCGCTTCGGTAGCCCCCTCGGCAAGCATTTGATATACAGGACTTCCGGCGATAACACCGGGAACAAAGACAGCTATCGAAACAGGCCGTTTTGTTGCGCTTTCTGCACCGGGACGGGCAAAGGCAAAGGTACCGGCAAGCAGCAACAGTATGGCAAGGGTTTTTTTCATCGTTATACTCCTTCTGCGTGTACAGTAGCGCCATACCATTCTTTATCGGGATTATTTTGGCACCATACCTGTCAACGCTGTGTTTTTAATATAGTAAAATCGGAACGCTTATGCTACTGTGAAATCATGACTGCATTTCTTGTCAAAAAGGCGTTTTATGACGGATGGGACTCCCTTGTGCAGATTCTGCTGTGCAATGTTGTGGTAACAGCTGTCGCCCTTGGCGGGCTGTATCTGTCCGCATCGTTATTGCCGGCTTTTTTACCGGCACTTGCTGTGTTTTTTGCTTCTTCCGCCTTGACCGGTTTTTTACTGGGCGGTATTTCCGCCCGTATGGCGCGGGTAGCAGATAACGAACATTTCGGATTTAAGGAACTTCCGGCTGCGCTGCGTCGGCATGGACCCACAGGTGCCCTGTTCGGACTTGCGGTTGCCGCATCCGGCATTCTGTTTGTTGTTGCCTTCCGGTTTTATACCGCTGCCGATTCCGGTATATCGTTCATTGCTGTTGTTCCCCTTTTTTGGATGGGTATTGCCGCAGTGCTGTCCTTGCAGTGGTTTTTTCCCCTGCGCAGCCAGCTTGAAGGCGGTTTCTTGAAGACACTGCGAAAGTGTTTTGTAATTTTTCTGGATAATCCCGGGTTTTCCATATTCATGGTGTTTTACGGTCTGGTTCTTGCAGCTCTTTCCCTGGTACTTGTTTTTTTGCTACCGGGAATAAGCGGAATGCTTCTTGCCTGGAATGAAGCCCTCAGGTTGCGTCTGTATAAATATGACTGGATGGACGCGCATCCTGAGCTGCCTGCCGCAACGGCCCGGAAACAGATTCCCTGGGATGAACTGCTTGAAGATGACAGGGAGATAACCGGTAACCGCAGTATCAAAAGTTTTGTTTTCCCCTGGAAGGACTAACAGGATGCTGACAAGCATCGAGTTTGTCAGCATCCTGCTAAGGTGCTGCTATCAATATTGTTGGTACTGTACAGTAAATGGCTGAACAAGGAGCTGGTATGGGGCGGCAGGAAGATTCATCTGTTGAGCGGTTACAGGCACTGATCAGGGATACCTTGTCCGAAACCGGCAGGCACACCGAGGACCTGAAGGTCTGCAATCTTGAAGAACTTGTACAGCATATCTCCATATATCATCAGGAATTGGAGTTTCAAAACGATGAACTCAGGCGGATCAGTGATGAACTGAAGACTGTATCGGACCGTTTTGAAGATTTGTTTATGAACGCTCCCGTCGGATATATGATTTATGATGAATCCCGCCGTATCGTTTCTGTTAACCGCACGGTTTGTTCCATGCTGGCTGTGGACAGCCCCCGTGAGTTGATCGGGACCAGTATCGATGCCCTGATCAAGCCTGAAGAACAGGATGTTCTGTACCTGCATATCAGATCTCTGGTTCTGGGAACTGCCCCGGCTTCCTGCATACTGGATCTTGTTCTGCCTGCTCAATCCCCGATTACAGTACGGCTGGAAAGCACCCTTATCAGCGAGAACGGCCAGGTACGGATTCGCAGTGCAGTTATAGATGTAACCGCCGAGTCTCAGCTTTCCCGGGAGATGACTGCGGTACGTGAAACACTGCAAACCTATCATGACCGTCTGGAAGCAACCATGCTGGCCGGGAATCTTGCCTGGTGGCGGATGGATATGCCGTCAGGAGCGGTTGATTTTAACGAGCAAAAATCCCGGATGATCGGCTTTCCTGCAGAGCGGTTTAAACATTATCGCGACTTTGTTGAACTGGTTCATCCTGATGATACCGGCTCAACAATGGATGCGATGCGCCGTTACCTTGCCGGCGCCGAACCTCTGTACCGCTGCGAGTACCGCATTGCCACCGCCTCAGGCGCCTGGAAGTGGTTTCAGGACACCGGTATAGCCAGCGAACGGGATGAAAATGGACGGCCTGTTGTACTGTTTGGTGTGGTTATCGATATTACCGACCTTAAAGAAGCGCAGCTGGCAGCTGAGCGGGCAAACAATGCAAAATCACAGTTTCTGGCTGCGATGAGTCATGAGATCCGCACTCCGCTTAATGCTGTTATCGGTTTTACCGATCTGCTGCGTGAAGCCTCGTTGACCGATGAACAGCTTCAGTATCTGGATAATGCGAATCAGTCTGCACGGAACCTTCTTGATATTATCAATGATATTCTTGATCTTTCACGGATAGAGGCAGGCCGACTGGATCTTGTTCCGGAGCCCTGTGATCTGCGTGAACTGCTGGGCAATGTTGTCAGCGTTTACGGACCGGCTGCTTCACGCAAGGGATTGTCCGTCAGCCTTGATATTCCCGAGGACCTTCCCGGTTTGTTTATGCTTGATCCTGTCCGCTTCAGACAGCTGGTTGTTAATCTGACCGGAAACGCCATCAAATTTACCGAACGGGGATCTGTCAGAATTTCCGTTGGCTGCGAGCCCGATCAGGGATCGTCCCGCAGATTCCTTGTACAGGTATCTGTACAGGACACCGGAATAGGAATATCTCCCG
>CAZXJV010000080.1:0-13199 GCA_964641135.1 uncultured Treponema sp.
CCCCGCGGCGATATTATTGAACTTCCGGCAGGAGCTTCAGCGATTGACTTTGCGTATTATATTCATAGCGCAATCGGTGAAAAAATTGTTGGAGCAAAAGCTGACGGCGCTATTATCCCCCTGTCACAGCCATTAAAAAACACACAGGTTGTCGAGATTCTGACCCATCCCCAGGCCCATCCAACGCAAAACCAATATGCCGGCGCTCATACAGTCAGAGCCCGACAGCGCATAAGGGCCTGGCTTGCCGCAAATGATCCTGCCACTGCCGAACGGAAAGAATCATCACAAGATCTTACCCCCCGGGTCACCGAGCAGCGGATGCATCATAAGGGAAATCCAGCAGACGCATTCCGGGCTGCTCAACCCGAATTTGACTCTGCAGTACTAAAGATCAAGGTTGGAGATACAACCAATTTTCTTATCAAATTTGCCCAGTGCTGCCAGCCGGTTCCTCCGGAACCGATTACCGGTTATGTATCACGAGGCAGAGGGATCATTATACACCGGGAATCATGTTTAAATCTGGAACGCATTCCGGAAATTGGACAACGTCGTATTGCAGTAACCTGGGAGCTTCCAAAAGAAAAGGCAACTGTATCCCCGAAGAAGAAAAAGAACACCCGGCATTCAGACACCAGCGAGTAATGAAACACACGAACGAAGTACTTAAACAGGAACATTCAGCAGTACAGAGCTGTCCCCTTTGTCGACAAGCAGCAGCTTTTTTTCAGAATCCTGACGATATTTCATATTTTCACTGTGCTGAATGCGGTAGTGTCTTTATGGATATCAACAGACGCCTGGATTCCGAAGACGAACTGAAACGGTATCGCCTGCATAACAATGATGTTACCGATCCCGGATACAGACGCTTTGTGCAACCTGTTGCTTCCCATGTTTTATCGAATTACACGCCAGCACATGCTGGTCTTGATTTCGGATCGGGTCCCTCATCTGCCATATCATGTATCCTGCAGGAGAATAATTATTGGATACATCAGTATGATCCGTTCTTCTATCCGGAAACTCGTCTGTTATCACAAACATTCGATTACATAGTATGCTGTGAGGTAATGGAACACTTTTACAGGCCCCGAACAGAATTTGAAAATCTTTTCAATATGCTTGAACCAGGGGGTCAATTGATATGCATGACCGACCTGTTACAGGAGTCAGTAAAGTTCAAATCATGGTATTACCGCAATGATCCTACCCATGTATTTTTTTATACATCAAAAACAATCAGGTGGTTGAAAGAACACTTGGGTTTTTATGACGTAAAAACAGAAAACAGGCTGATTGTTTTCACAAAATAAAAAAAGCTGATGACAAAGGCAATACAGTCTTTATCATCAGCCATAAAAATCTCACAATCCTGAAGGCTGCCATACACTTCTCGAAGAAAAACCTGCCAGAGAGCTGACAAGTATCGTGTTTGTCAGCGAACGTCGGTAATATCTATTACAAAGGGACGTACAGCTTTTTCCAGATCCACTACCGATACATCAGCTACTTTGATTATGCACTTTTTGCTTTTAACATCAGGACCGTCGCAAATAACCATCGAACGTATGTTTCCGCCAATGCCAGCGATAGCATGCGTGATATCATGAAGCTCGCCCTGACGCTCCGGTAAAACCATTGTGACCCGCGCACCGGTTTCACGAGCACCAAAAAGATTGATGAATAATTTGAACAAATCGCCATCGGACACTATACCAACGAGTGTATCACCATTCATGACAGGAAGAGCGCTGATATCGTTATCAACCATTATTCGGGCTGCTTCTTCAACGACAACATCTTCGGGGATAGACACAACCGAACGTTGCATTACTTCTTCAACCTTCAGCTTTGAAAGAAGATAATGTATTTCGTACATATCAAGAGTGGTCGCTCCGGACGGACAGGCATTTACAAGGTCCCATTCCGTTACGATACCTACAAGCGAATTATGTTTATCCAAAACCGGTACCCGGCCGATTTTTTCTTTTTTCATGAGGGATCGGGCTTCAGCAACAGACATCTCCGGATGCACATACAAGGGATTTCGGGTCATAACATCAGCAACAATCATCAGTGTCCTCCTCACAGGCTATGGACAAAGTTACAAATTCCTTTGTCCTCAGCTTTTATCATAAAACAATTTTGCGGAAAAGCGTATGCTTTTCGGTGCCTATTAAATTCCCAAATACGCTTTGCGTACCTCTTCATTTGCCAGCAGATTTTCGGCAGTATCAGTAAGCTTGATAGATCCGTTCTGCAAAACATATCCCTTATGGGCAATTTTCAGGGCCATATGCGCATTCTGTTCTACAAGGAATACCGTAGTATTACGCTCCTTGTTGATCTTTCTGATAATATCAAAGATGTGTTGGACAAAAATTGGTGCAAGACCCAATGACGGTTCATCAAGAAGCAAGATTCTCGGGCGCTGCATCAATGCACGGGAAATTGCCAGCATCTGCTGCTCACCGCCGGAAAGGGTACCGCCTGCCTGATGCCTCCGCTCGGCAAGGCGGGGAAATAAAGAGAAAACCTCTTCAAGATCCTGTTTTATTCCGGCACGATCACGGCGTAAAAAAGCTCCAAGATCCAGGTTTTCTGTAACACTCAGCTGGGGGAAGATCCGGCGTCCCTCAGGAACCTGCGAGATACCCATTTCCACAATGCGATTCGCAGACATGCGGGTGATATCCTGATCTTGCAAAATTACCCTGCCGCTGCGCACCTGAGTAATTCCGCAAATGGACATCAGGGTTGTTGTCTTGCCGGCACCGTTAGCACCGATAAGAGTTACAATTTCACCTTCTTCAACTTCGATTGTAATATCCCGGAGAGCCTGAATATTGCCGTAGAATGTAGAAATTTTATCAACTTTCAATAGTGCCATATTACTCTCCCAGATAGGCCTTGATTACTTCAGGATTTGATTTGATGTCCGCAGGTGCACCTTCAGCAATCATACGTCCATAATCCAGAACATAGATATGTTCAGACACATTCATAACAAGGCTCATATCATGCTCAATAAGCAGGATTGTGACCTTTTCCTTATCATTGATAGTATGAATTGTCTCTTCAAGTTCTCGTGTTTCCTGCGGATTCATCCCTGCTACCGGTTCATCCAGAAGCAGCAAAAACGGTTCGGTTGCAAGAGCACGGGCTATCTCAAGTCGTCTCTGTGCTCCATAAGGCAAATTACGGGCCATCTCGTTTACAAAACCATGAAGTTTCATTTTACGAAGAATTTCATGACTGTCATGAATAACCTGCTCTTCTTCATGCCGTGTGCGTTTATCACGAAAAATTGCATTAAAAATTCCTGCCTGTAATGAGTTATGGCGTGCTATCATAACATTTTCAAGTACAGACATGTTTCCGAACAGGCGAATGTTCTGAAAAGTTCGCGCCAAACCCTTGCGATTTATTACATGGGGTTTTTGTCCCTGTATCTGTTCGGCCTTGCTGCCATCACGGTTTATGGTGATGGCACCTGAAGTAGGTTTATATACTCCCGTGATACAGTTAAAAATAGTAGTTTTGCCCGCACCGTTGGGACCGATCAAAGCAGTTATCTGTCCGCGATTTACCTGCATTGTTGCAGAGTCAATGGCACGTAATCCGCCGAAAACCATGGACAGTTCATCAATACTCAGTACAGCCTGTTCTGAAGTACGCATTATCGATCCTCCCTGACAGAAGCTGTCTGATCTTCAGGTTTAAAAATATACTTTTTTCTTACGCGGGGAATTAGACCATCAGGCTTGAAGATAATGATGATAATCATTGCCACACCGTAAATAATCATTCGATACTGAGACAGGGCCCGGAAATACTCGGGAAGAAGCTTCAAGATAAGCGCTCCGACAATAACACCGGGAATGGATCCGGTACCACCAATAACTACCGACATCAGAATCATGATAGATATCCACAGCGTAAAGCTGTCGGGGTTTATAAATGTAGTTTGTGCTGCAAGCAGTACGCCGGCAATGCCTGCCCAGAAAGCCCCAAGAGCAAAGGTTATCTGCTTGTTTTTTACTATATCTATACCCATTGCCTCACAGGCAATTTCATCTTCCTTCATAGCCTCCAGAGCACGTCCCACACGGGAATCCTCGATTCGCCTGACGACAAAAATTGTAAGAAGCACAAGCACCAGTGTTATAAAATACAGATAGATCGATGCTCCTGGTGGCCGCAGGCGTATATTAAAGAACCAGGGACGGGGTATCTGACCAATACCTGATGCGCCTCCGGTAAGGGTACCGGAATTCTGCAAAAACATACGGACAATTTCACCGAACGCGAGGGTAATAATTGCCAAATAATCGCCTTTGAGCCGCAACACCGGCAAACTGAGCAACAGGCCGAAAAGAACAGCTGCAAAACCAGCCAAAGGAAGCGCAATCCAGAAAAGCCAGCCGGTATTGATACCTGCTTCGATAAAAATCGGACCTGCATACCGCCAGAGCAATCCATAGGTATATGCACCGACAGCGAAAAAAGCCGCATATCCCAGATTTAAAAGTCCGCCCAGACCTACAACGATATTCAAACCAAGACCAAGAATTACATATATCAATGCAAGGGTCATAATGCTGGTGTGATACATGCTGAATGTGAACGGATATGCGACTACTAGTATAGTCATCGCTGCCAGTATTCCCAATCGGACCGCCGGCTTCTTGAGGAAGGGTGCAGTAAAAATGCCAAGTCGTTCCCGGAGGGTTGTCCCGACAGGAGCAGAACCGCGGGTTTCATTCCATGCAAGAGCTTTCATCCATATGAAGCCGAGAATAAAAGAGCCAATACCTGTTATCGGCAGATACATCCATCTGAACTGAACAGCTGCGATATTGTTGCTCACCGATACCTTCATAACAGTCATCGGAAATAAAAGAACCATAAACCACAATGCAGCCCGTGCAGCGGTAAGTATGGTTGGTAGTAGTTTCTTGATATTCATTGCGTTATACCTTCTGTTTCTGGTTCTTGCCCAGAATTCCGGATGGTTTGATGACAAGAATGAGGATCAAAATGATAAATGCAAAAGCATCTTCGTAATCACTGGAGATATATCCTGTTCCAAAACTTTCTGTCCAACCGAGAATGAAGCTGCCAAGAACGGCGCCCGGGATACTGCCAATACCACCCAAAACGGCTGCAACAAATGCCTTGATTCCGGCAACAAACCCGATGTAATAATTTATCTGTCCCATGTACGAACAAATCAGAATTCCACCGATTGCCGCCAAAGCAGAACCCATTATAAAAGTAAAAGAAATAACCTGATTGATATTTACGCCAAGAAGCTGGGCCATTTCTTTATCCTGAGCGGTTGCGCGCATCGCTTTTCCCAACCGTGTAAATTTAATTATGTAGATCAACAGCACCATGATCACCGCGGTAACAACCATGATGATAAACTGGGTGGAGTTGATATATGTTCGTACCGGATCCAGAAATGTCAAATGCGGAAGATATGATGGAAAGGAAAGATATTGCTCTGTCTGAACAAGCATGACGAAATTCTGAAGAATCATGGAAATACCGATAGCACTGATCAGGGCTGAAAGTCGCGGTTTATTTCGCAATGGTTTGTACGCAAGACGTTCGATTGTAAAACCATAGGCAGAAGAAAAAACAACAGCAATGATAACCGAGAAAACAAGAACCATGGGTACAGGTAGCCCCAAGGTAAAAAGAAAACCGCCAACTATCAGGGCGGTAAAACCGCCGATCATATATACTTCACCATGAGCAAAGTTGATCAGCTGCACAATGCCATACACCATCGTGTAACCAAGGGCGATCAGGGCGTAGATACTGCCTTTGGCGGCTCCGCTCAAAAACAGTTTTATAAAATAGTCCATGTAAATGTCCTTGACTGGGTGTTTTCAAAAAAAGCACTTCCGGCCGATCCATTCTTTACTACCAGAAAAAACTCGCATGACAGCAGTACAAGAAAGGTTCCGACCGAAAGCACCTGTGCCGTCTGTAAAGACGGCTGAATCAGAGAGCGGTTACTTCAGTTCGACGTATACGCCGTTCTGGACCTGGAATACAGAGAAACCAAAGCCGATAACATCACCGCGCTGGTCAAAACTGATATTACCAAGAGCGGTATCAACATACTGGCTGCGCAAAGCTTTTACAATGTCATCATACTTTGTTGAATTTGCCTTTTCGATAGCATTGAACAGAGCTTGAGCTGCAGCATAAGCTTCCTTGAAGAAAGCACCGGGCTCAGTTCCATACTTAGCCTGATGAGCTTCGATTGCGCTGATAGCGATCGGCAGTGAGCTGGTATCCATAGGTCCTGTAGCATACACTCCTTCAGCATAACGGCCGGCAACCTCGATGAAGGTATTGTCTTTAATACCATCACATGAGATAAACGGCTTGTTATTTCCACGATCCCGCATTTGCTGGACAAGCTTCGAGGCTTCAGGATGATAACCACCCCAAACAACACCGTCCGGAGCAACATTATTAACCTTATTTACAACGGCAGAGTAGTCCGGAGCACCGGGATTCACGCCTTCGTACAATACAACACGGATTCCTTCTGCTTCGGCATATTCTTTAACCAGATCGGCAAAGCCTTTTCCATAGTCACCCTTGTCATGCATAATTGCAAGAGTCTTGAGGTTAAGTGTATTCTTGATAAAATCGACAGCAAGACGTGCCTGTGCATCGTCCGGAGCAATAGTGCGGAAGAAGTTGGGGTGTTCACCACTCTGGGTAAGAGGGGGATTGGTCGCAGAGGGGGAAATAGTTACAAGGTCGGAATCCTTGTAGATACCGAGAGCGGCACGGGTAGCACCGGAACAGATGTGACCGATGACCGCAACAACCTTGTCGCTGACCAGTTTGGAAGCGGCATTGGTAGCCAATTCAGGCAAACACTGATCATCTACAACAACCAGCTCGATCTTGCGACCATTTATACCGCCTTTGGCATTATAGGCCTCGGCAACCAGGGTCGCTGCATTTACAGTAGGAAGACCATAAGAAGCAAGATCTCCACTGTGAGCTCCGGCAACACCGATCTTGATTGTTCCGGTTTCTCTTCCTGCGCAGCCGACGGCAAAGACCACCAGTACAGCAAGCAGAGCAAAGAGCACGTGACGTGTTTTCATTTCGTTTCTCCTCTTGTTTTTGTGCATTGTAAGCACATCAATACATTTTAGGTGTACTTTCACATTGTGTCTATATTCCGGAAGGTAAAAAATTAAAGCATTTGTTACCTTCGCCGTATGAATAACGATAGTTATTCATTTCATCATCTCACTTTTGCAAAGCAGGAAACGCAAGATGAAATTCCATAAAAAAAGGAGTGCCGCACTAGCGGACACTCCCTTCTTCGGGTTACCGTATAAGGTTATACTGCCTTACCATTTTTTATGGCGGCCTTGCAGGTTTTGCAAATTTTTGCTTTTGCACCTGCAACTTCCTGTTCATACAGAACCTTTACGGCTTCGCGTTTGCAGACAGGACAGGCTCCACGGCCATGATTAACTGTGCCGCGAATTCCCTTTCCACGATGTGCTTTAGACATGGTTTACTCCTGATCGGCGGCTGCAGCCTGGTCGGACTGTTCCGCGGGTTTCTTGGCGGCGGCCGGCTTCTTTGCAGCAGGCTCCTTTTTTGAAGTGCTGTCTTTCTTTACAGCTGTCTCTTTTTTGGCGGCAGGGGCCTTTTTAGGGGCCGCTTTCTTTTCAGACTCTGCCTTGACGGGAGCCTTTTTTTCTTTCTTGGGGGCCTTTTCAGCTGTATCCAGGGTATAGTCCACCAATTCAAGAATAGCTACTTCAGCAGCATCACCTTCACGAAAACCAAGTTTGAGAACACGGGTATAACCGCCATTGCGGTCTTTCATGCGGGGACCAATCTCGGTAAAAAGCTTGGCAAGTACCGCTTCATCAGAAATAAATCGTGCTACCTGACGGCGATTGTGGACAGTATCCACCTTGCTGCGGGTAATCAGTTTTTCGGCTGTACGCCGTACTTCAAGCGCTTTAGGCTTGGTGGTTGTCACGCGCTCATGCCGAAACAGGGAGGTAACCATGTTACGGTGCATCGCCTTGCGATGCGAAGCAGTGCGTGAAAGCGGATTAAAGCCGTTTTTATGCTTCATCTGTATCTTCCTTCTGCTTTGGCAACTTGATGGCGTTCTTGAGGTGACTGTAGTCTGTCATTCCGAGATTAAGGTTCCACTCCAGGAGTTTTTCCTTGATTTCCTGCAGACTTTTTTTGCCGAAGTTTCTTGTCTTGGCAATATCATCCTCTGTTTTCCTGGTCAATTCGCCGATAGTTCGAATGTTGGCATTCTTGAGACAATTGGAGGAACGCACGGATAATTCAAGCTCTTCTACCGGAGTGTTGAGCAATTGACGTACACGTTCATCTTCCTCATCAAAGTCATCGTCACGACTGATTTCATTTTCGTTAAAATTAACAAAAATTGAAAAATGCTCTTTTGCAATCTTGGCAGCTTCTGCCAGGGCGTCTTCCGGAGGTACTGTACCATCGGTCCAGATTTCCAGAATCAGTTTGTCGTAATCGTTCCGCTGACCGACACGGCAGGGTTCGATTGAATACTTGACGCGGGTAACCGGGCTGTATATTGCATCCATCGGAATGGTGCCAACAACTTCGATATACCGTTCGTTAACTTCAGCCGGAACATAGCCCCGTCCAAAATCAACCTGCATCTCGAACTCTACATGCCCGCCTTCCATCAAGGTAAAAACAGGGAGAGGCTTGCTGAGTATTTCCAGCTGATCGCCCTTGGCGAACAAATCGCTGGTAACAGTTGCCGGGCCCTTGAATTCAAAAAGGAAGGTTTCCTGTTCGCTGTTGTCGGAAAGGCGCAAACGGATCTGTTTAAGATTATTCAGGACTTCCAGGGTATCTTCTACAACATTCGGAATCGTCTCAAACTCGCTGGAAATTGAATGCGGGACTCCGTCTGCATCGAACGAGGTAATTTTTACAGCCGAAATGGCATACCCCTGAATAGATGACAGAAGAACACGCCGCAATGAATTTCCAACCGTAGTTCCAAAACCGGTTTCGAAGGGAGAAGCCACAAACTTGCCATATCCAGGCTGTGATTCGTCTTGCTCGAAGGTTAGTCCCTTCGGCTTTTTGAATCCCTTTAGCAGATTTTTGCGGGCCATTCGAACTCCTCTTATTTAGAATAGAGCTCGACCACGAGCTGTTCTTTAATATCAGCCAGATCCGTGACGTCCGCGCGATGGGGAACAGACACGAAAGTACCTTTGAGCGCATCAGCGTCAACAGTAATCCAGGGGCTTACTCCTGATTTGGTTGTTTCTTTCAAAGCATCCTTAACGATAGAAAGCTTCTTGCTGGATTCTTTGATCTCCACAGTATCACCTGCTTTAACCAGGTAACTGGGAATATTAACCGGCTTGCCGTTTACCAGAATATGGCCATGCTGAACAATCTGGCGGGCCTGATTGCGGTTAACAGCAAAATGCATTCGGAATACAACATTATCCAGACGGCGCTCAAGAAGACCGATCAGGTTTTCACCGGTTATCCCGGACATACCAAGGGCACGGCCGAAGAAAATGCGGAACTGTTTTTCAAGCATTCCATAGCTTCTCTTGAGTTTCTGTTTTTCGCGAAGCTGAACACCATAGTCACTGCGCTTTCCGGTACGAGCCTTGGGATCCTTACCGGGAACAGGACGTTTTTTATTAATCGGGCACTTGTCAGACTTGCAACGGTCACCCTTAAGGAACAGTTTTTTCTGTTCTGTGCGGCACAGCCTGCAAAGAGGGCCTGTATATCTTGCCATTTACTTCTCCTCCGTCAGATACGCCGTGTCTTGCGCGGGCGGCAGCCGTTGTGCGGAATGGGGGTAACATCATTGATTGATTTAACCCTCAAGCCGAGAGCGCCAAGTGACCGTACAGCAGACTCGCGTCCGACACCTGGTCCCTTGACAAACACATGCACCTCACGCAGACCATAAGGCAGAACCTTCTGGACAGCGGTTTCTGCAACAGTCTGTGCCGCAAAGGGCGTAGACTTTTTAGCGCCATTAAATCCGAGTCCGCCGGAAGATGCCCATGCCAGGGCATTTCCCTTCAGGTCGGTGATGGTAACGATCGTATTGTTGAACGTTGCCTGAATGTACACATTACCTTCGTATACACTCTTTTTTTCTTTCCGTTTTTTTACGGTTGCCACGTTGTATCTACCTCCACTCTACCGATTACTTCTTCTTACCGGCGACAGTCTTCTTCTTGCCCTTGCGTGTACGGGCATTTGTCCGTGTGCGCTGACCGCGAACGGGAAGACCTTTTCTGTGCCGGAGTCCCCGGTAACAGCCGATATCCATAAGCCGCTTGATATTGAGACCAATCTCGGTTCTCAGACGACCCTCAACCTTGAACTCTGCATCAATCACAGTTGTGATCTGCTTGAGCTCATCCTGGCTAAGATCATTGATCATCCGGTTCGGTTCAATCTTGCTCTTTGCACAGATTTCATCCGCGGAAGAGCGGCCGATACCATAGATGTAGGTCAACGCAATATTGACATGCTTGTTAGGGAGGTCGACTCCCGCTATACGAGCCATTCTTATACCTCCATCAGCCCTGACGCTGCTTATGCTTGGGATTGATGCAGATGATGCGGACGATACCACGTCTTCTGATTATCTTGCACTTATCGCAGATCGGCTTGACACTAGTTCTTACCTTCATACTAAAAATCCCCCTGAAGAAGAGCGCGTTATTATACGCCTTCTTCAATAGTTAATCTACAGGTTCCTGGCTCTCAGCCTTCCCTTCTTCACAAGTCCTTCATGATGATGCATCTTAAGCTGTGCCTCAATCTGGCTCATGGTATCAAGATCGACACCGACAAGAATCAGGAGAGAGGTTCCGCCCATCAGCATTGCGATGGACTGCGGGAAACCGAACATTCGCTGGATAATCGACGGTAACACCGCGATCATGGCGAGATACAGTGACCCCGGCAAAATAAGCCGGTTCAGAATCTTTTGCATGTACTCTTCGGTTTTGTCGGTGCGGATACCGGGTATCGAGCCGCCGTTTTCCCGGATCTGCTTCGCTATTTCAGTGGGGTTCAGTGTTACCTGTGTATAGAAATAAGCAAAGAAGACAATAAGAAGCACATAAAAAAGGTTGTACCACAGACCATTCGGCCTGAGAAACGCTGCGAGGCTGTTCAGCCAGCGCACATTAGGTCCAATACTGGATGCAATCTGCAATGGGAAGGTCAGGAACGAGGAAGCGAAAATGACCGGAATTACTCCTGAAGGATTAATCTTGAACGGAATATAGGTATTCTGTCCGCCGTACATCTTTCTTCCAACCACCCGCTTTGCGTAATGAACCGGAATCTTGCGTTGACCCTGCTGCTCATACACAACAAGACCTACTATTGCAACAAACATGGCCAAGGCCACGATCACAAATACAGGATTCAAATCGCCGGATTGAACCAGCTTGATCAACTCCCAGACAGCACTCGGAAGACGTGCAACGATACCGGCAAAGATCAGCATGGATATACCGTTACCGATACCCCGTGCAGTTATTTGTTCTCCAAGCCATACCGTTATCATAGTACCGGTTGTTACGGCCAGCATGGCAACCATTGTATATGCCATTCGATCAATAACAACAGCACCGGGGATGCTCAGCGCGTACACGGTTGTAGCATAAGACTGGATCAAAGCAACAAAAATAGTAGCCAACCGTGTCCAGTACTGAATCTTCTTGCGACCGCCATCTTCCTCAGCAATCTTCTTGAGACTCGGGAAGATGATCAGCGCAAGCTGCATCAGAATCTGGGTGGAGATATAGGGCATCACACCGAGCATAAAGACGGAAAAGTTCGAGAAAGCTCCACCGGCAAAGAAGTCCATGTAATCGATGAACGCATTACCCCGAAGCTGTGACTTGAAAAAAGCCGTCAATGCATGAGGATCAATTCCAGGAATAGTCAGGACTGATCCCAGGCGGAACACAGCGAGAATTATGACAGTAAAAAGGATGCGCTCACGCAACTCTTTTATTCTGAACATATTTACAAAAGCATTGTTTGCCATGTCTCTTCACCCGCTCCCGGTTAAGCTTCGGCCTGGACGACGGAGCCGCCAGCCTTTTCGATCTTCTCCTTCGCAGAAGCAGAAACCTTATCAACATCAACACTGACCTTTTTTGTCAGTTCTCCGTCGCCAAGCACCTTAACCAGAGCGGTACCTTTTTTCAGAAGACCCTTGAGAACAAGTGTTTCCTTATTAACGGTCTCGCCGTTTTCATAACGGGTTTCAATATCCCGAAGATTGAAAACTTCATAGTCAGTGCGGAACGGGCTGTTGGAAAAACCGCGTTTGGCAATACGGCGGTAAAGAGGCATCTGACCGCCTTCGAAACCGACATAAACCTTGCCGCCGGAACGGGACTGCTGCCCCTTGTTTCCGCGACCGGCAGTTGTACCGCGGCCTGATGAAGAACCACGTCCAACAATCCGTTTTTTCTTGTTAGCTCCCTCAGGAGCATAGAGATTAAAATCGGACATTAGTTGCTCTCCTTGACTTCAACCAGATGGCGAACTGCTGCTACCATACCGAGAATCGGCGCAGTTGCATCATGCTCTACGGTTGAATTGATCTTTTTCAGACCAAGCGAGCGTACTGTGGCGGCAACCTTCGGCTTTTGTCCGATGGTGCTGCGTACGAGCTTGACAGTAATCCTGTTTGCCATACTTAACCCCACAGATCTTTCAGGGTTTTACCCCTGTTCTTGGAAATAACCCGTGCATCCATCAGATGTTTGACGGCCTCAAAGGTGGCACGGATAACGTTAACCGAGCTGTTTGAACCGAGTGACTTTGAAAGCACATCGGTTGCACCTGCTGCCTCAAGTACAGCTCTTACCGGACCGCCGGCTATAAGACCGGTACCGGAACAAGCGGGCTTGAGCAGAACAGACGAGCTCTTGAATTCTGCCTGAATCTCATGAGGAATGGTTCCGTTTTTAAGCGGAATCACTACCATATTGCGTTTAGCCTTATCGATGCTCTTGCGGATAGCTTCGGTGACATCATTCGCCTTACCGAATCCATAGCCGACCCTGCCCTTCTGGTCGCCGACTACAGTCAGCGCCGAGAAAGAAAAG
>CAZXJV010000081.1:0-13059 GCA_964641135.1 uncultured Treponema sp.
GGTTGGTAGCTGCCAGTAAAATCAGGCCGGTAGCTCCGTCAAAACCATCCATTTCAACCAGAAGCTGATTCAACGTCTGTTCTCTCTCATCATTTGAGCTGAGGGTATTTACCCGGGACTTACCGATGGCATCAAGCTCGTCAATAAACACGATACAGGGAGCCTTTTCGCGGGCCTGCTTGAACAGATCCCTTACACGGGATGCACCAACACCTACAAACATTTCAACAAAATCCGATCCGCTGATACGGAAAAAAGGCACCCCTGCTTCGCCTGCTACAGCTCTGGCCAGAAGAGTTTTACCCGTACCCGGGGGACCCACCAGCAATACACCCTTCGGAATCTTGCCGCCAATATCTGTATATTTTTGGGGGAATTTAAGAAAATCTACAACTTCTACCAGTTCTTCTTTGGCTTCGTCTACTCCGGCTACATCGGTAAAACGAGTTGTAACTTTTCCCTCTTCAACCGCAGCTGATTTTGCCTGCCCGGCAGAAAAAAGGCTGCCACCAAGGCCGCCGCCCATTCCGCCGCCCATGCGCCGCATCAGAAAACGCCACATCAGGAAAAAAATCGCAAACGGCAAAATCCACTGAAAAATAAAATCCAGCAGGGGATTACGCTCGTTAGCCTGTACAGAATAAGTCACATTCTTTTCATTTAACAGCGAAACAAAGTCTTCCGTTAACAATCCTACAGTCCGGATAGCTGCTGTCCCGCGGGCTGCAAGAGCGGGTATGCGGGTATCACGTAGAACCTGATCCTGTTGGGACCGTGAATATCCCGAAAAATAGGTTGAACCAATAACAACACGTACAATTTCACCTGAAGCAATCCTGTCACGGAATTCAGAAAATGGAACAAGAGTATCGGTCCGGGTCAACAAATTAAAATTGAAGAAGATAATCAGGGCAAAAAAACCGCTGACAATCAGCCATACAGGAATACCCTTGAACGGAGGCTTTCCTCCGGGAGCATTTTTCCCGTTACCGGGTCCGAATTTGAAAAAATCAAAGGGATCATCCGGTTTTTTCCGGTTGTTGTCATTATCACTCATTCTGTACAAACCACCTTCTCTTAATAATACGTAAAAAGAACCGTCTGGTCGAGCAAAACAACTGACCTTTTACTGGCTTTTTTTGCATTTTTCTTCTAAAGTAGTGATGTACGCGTCCGATACTGCTAACAGGGGTATATTCCAATCCCGTCAAGGCAAAGGTAACGAAGGGGGGAAACGGTGAGTTATAATCAAGCACTCAGTGCGTACCGGGAGACGAGGGTCAAGACCGCCAGTCAGGGGTCGCTGATCGTGATGCTGTATGATGAAGCAATCAAACAGCTCAGAACAGCTGTTGCGTATATCGAAAATGATTGCAAAAAGAACCCGGCATTAATAGAAAAAATAAATGATTGCGTATTGAAGGCACAGGAAGTTATCACTGAACTCATGGCATCCCTGGACATGGAAGCAGGAGGCGAGATATCACGCAATCTGTTAGCCTTGTACAGTTATTTTAATCAGGAGCTGCTGGCCGGAAACGTCAACAAAGACGGTACAAAACTGGCCTTTGTATGCGATATGATGGACCAGTTGCGAATGGCCTGGGCTGAAGCAGCAAATTCACAGGCTGCACCCCGCAGCACCGCAGCCCCTGCCGGCGTTAACATAGCTGGTTAAGGATACAAACAATGGCAGCTCCGGACTTGACAGCCGAACAGATAGAAGAACGCAAGGCTGTATTACGCCGCTTCAGAGCCCTTCTGGAACAACAGCGTGATAAATTCCGGGAGTATCTGCAGGTGCTCAACAGCCAGGCAGACATGATCGAACAGGATAATGTCGATGCACTGGTTGCACACACCGAGATGGAACAAAGCATCATCACCGAGCTGTATACCATACAAAAGGTCATTAACCCGCTTGAGGATATGTACCGCACTGTCCATCCGGAAACACCGGAAAGCGATATTCCGCACCTGCAATCCGATCTCGCCACCCTTCGCACTCAAGTACTCGCTAAAAACGAAGAAAACAGGGAACTCCTGAAGTCCCGTATGCAGCAGCTCCGTCAGAAGATTACTACCGCCCGCACCGGTTACGGATCAACCCGGGGCATATACGCATCCGACGCTCAAAGCGCCAGCATGATTGATATCCGCCACTGATCAGTGCACCAAGACGCCCCGGTATGCTATACTGGCGGCATGAAAGAAACCCTGTATATCCTTGATGCCTATGGTTTAATCTATCGTTCCTACTTTGCATTTATCAGCAGGCCCCTGACCAACCCGGCCGGTGAAAACGTATCAGCCCTGTACGGCTTTTTTCGTACCCTGCACGCTCTGTTCAAAGAATACAATCCGAACCTTTTTATCCTTGCATTTGACTCACGAACCCCCACCTTTCGCCATGAACTCTACCCCGAATACAAGGCTAACCGCCAAAAAACTCCGGAAGACCTGCATGCACAGATACCTCTTATAGAAGAAATTCTGACAGCCCTTGGTCTTTCTCTGGTCCGTCAGGACGGGTTTGAAGCTGATGACATAATCGCCACAGCAGCCGAACGGTGCCGAAGCGAGGGCCGTCCCTGTCGCATTATCTCATCTGATAAAGACCTTATGCAGCTGGTCGGCGGACCGGTCAGTATCCTGCGCCCCGGAAAGACAGGAGGATGGGACGCACTCGGTGAAACAGAAGTCCGCGCCGAATGGGGTGTCTCACCCAGGGGTATGCTTGACCTTCTTGCATTGACCGGAGACGCTTCGGATAATATCCCCGGGGTTAAGGGAGTGGGAGAAAAAACAGCCGTAAAGCTTCTTCAAACATGGGGCACACTGGAAGGCATCTATGAGAATGCAGACAGTATTACAGGCGCAATGGGTGAAAAAATCCGCGCCGGCAAGGACATGGCCTGGTTCTCACGCAAGCTGATCGCACTGTGTCCTGATGTTCCGATGGACACAGTGCTTGAAAACTACTCATGCCGCAGTCTCGACACCGCAGCAGCTGCCCGGCTGTTAAGTCTGCATGGACTGCCGTCAATCGCTAAACTCTATAACCCGGATTCCGCGGGCACCGACAGTACCCGGGAAGCGGGACCCGGATCGGTCAGTCCCGAAAAACAGGCAAGCACATCCCGCCGCAACAATGGAGCAGCAGTTTTTGACGGCATTCCCCCTCTTGGCCAGCGTACGGATGAAACCGGAACTAGCGCCCTCAGCGGCAAATACCGCATGATAACAAGTGCAGAAGAACTTGCAACCATAGTCTCCGAAGCGCTCACACTTAAACGTGCCGCCTTTGACTGCGAAACAACCAGTCTTGATCCGCGCACGACCGCTCTGTGCGGATTTTCCATCTCCACACATACCGGCACTGCAGTCTACGTACCCCTGCGCGCACCTGTTCCTGAACTGGGAGAAGCTGCTCCAGTTCTGATGCCGGAGCAACAAGCCCTCAACCTGATAAAACCCCTTTTTACCACCCCGGATTTTATGATAATCTGGCACAACGGTAAATTCGATTATCAGGTACTGCGCTCCCATGGAGTATTTGAACAGCTTGAGTGCCGAATCTTCGACACCATGATTGGGGCATGGTTGCTTGATCCTGACTGGCAGTCTTTTTCGCTGGATTCTTTGGGCCAAAGCCAGCTGGGTTTGAAAGGGATTGGCTACAGCGATATTGTCGGGAAAAACCAGACCTTTGCAGACGTACCTTTGGAAAAGGCAGCTGTCTATGCCGCCGAGGATGCCGATCTTACCTTGCGTCTATACGAATATCTTGAACCGCGGCTTGCAGAACAAAACCTTACAGCCCTTTTTAGAACCATGGAAATGCCGGTGTTACCCATCCTTGCAGATATGGAACTGACCGGAATTCACATAAACAGACAGGCTCTTGGAACTCTTGCTGTTGAACTCGGTGCACGGATCACCGAAAAGGAGCAGGAGATATTTGATACGGTCGGACATTCCTTCAACATCGCCTCGCCCAAACAGCTTCAGGAGGTCCTGTTCGTTGAACGGAAACTGTCAACCGGCAAAAAAACCAAAACAGGTTTTTCTACAGACTCTTCGGTTCTTGAAGACCTTGCTTCAGAAGACACAGTTCCAGGATTGATTCTGGACTATCGAGCATTGGCCAAGCTCAAATCAACATACGTAGATACACTTCCGGCGATGGCTGATTCAGCCAACCGCATCCATACCTCATTTGTTCAAACCGGGACCGCCACCGGCAGACTTTCAAGCCGTGATCCCAACCTGCAAAATATTCCTGTACGCGACGATAACGGCCGCAGAATTCGTTCAGCCTTTACAGCACCCGAAGGATCACTTCTTGTTTCTGCTGACTACGCACAGATAGAGCTGGTAATATTAGCCCACCTGTCAGGAGATCCTGCACTCCGTGAATCATTCACGAGCGGTGAAGATGTACATCGTAAAACCGCAAGCCTGATTTTCAATGTCGGTCCCGAAATGGTGAATGCGGATATGCGCAGAGTTGCAAAAACCATAAACTTCGGCGTCATGTACGGCATGAGTCCCTTCCGTCTGGCAAATGAACTGCGTATTCCCCGCGGACAGGCTGCATCGTTTATAAACACCTACTTTGAAACCTATGCCGGTGTAGCGTCTTTTATGGAAGAAACAAAAGAGCATGCCCGCAGCAGGGGCTATGTTCAGACCCTTATGGGACGGAAACGATACATCAGGGGCATTAACAGCTCCAACCGCAACGAACGGGACGGAGCGGAGCGAATTGCCATCAATACACCGATACAGGGTTCTGCTGCAGATATCGTCAAAATGGCAATGATTCGGGTTGAAAAAAGGATACACAAAGAAGAACCCCACAGCCGACTACTGCTCCAGGTACATGATGAGCTAATCCTTGAATCCCCCCTGGATGCAGCTGACCGTGTGGCAGCCCTTGTCCGTGAAGAAATGGAGGCTACCGTTTCCCTCGCGGTTCCATTACGGGTCAGTGTTGAGACCGGACGATCATGGGGAGACTTTCACTGATGTCTGTAATAATCGGGCTAGCCGGACCGATGTGTGCCGGAAAAAACGCAGCGGCAGCCCTGCTGGAAAAAAAAGGCTTTTTTATAATCGATGCAGATACTGTTGCCCATGGGGTACTGAAAGACCTGACACCGCAGATCATTGATGAATTTAAATCAGAAGCTGCGGAAAAAGGCATAGAATTACTACGTCGGGACGGTTTTTTGAACCGGCGGTCCCTGGGCCGTTTGGTTTTTTCTGATCCGGCTCTGCTGAAGCGCCATGAGAATCTTGTATACCCGGCTGTGGACTGTGCTCTTGAATCCCTCATCAAAAACAACACTGGCCGAAACATTGTTATCAATGCCCCGGTTCTCCACAAGTCAACCATGCTGCAGTACTGCAAACTGGTTATCTATGTTGACGCCCCGCTAATAATCCGCTTCCTTCGTACCGTACGCAGAGATCGGCTTCCTTTTTGTCAAATAATTGCCCGTTTTAAAGCTCAGAAGTCATTCTTTTCTCAATATGCAAAAAAAAATGTCGATATTGTGAGAGTGGAGAATACCGGATCACTCCGGTCGCTCGGGCAAAAGCTCGATACAGTCCTCTCCGCCAAAGGATACTGAGGCGTTACGGTATGGAAAAGAATAAAACACTCTGGATAGTGGTAGCGGTAGGAGTTTTTCTTCTCATAATCAGCGGTACGGCCTGGATACTGTACGGACCTGAACGCGGATCAACCCCACAGCTGCAAAACACCCTGGCTGTCCGCGGAACATCCAATCAAAACACTGCTGTTTCTCAAACTACGGACATCCAGTCATCACAATTGAATACTGCACCGGATACACAGTCCGACAGAACAGCTGAGGGTACAACAATACAGGGCCGAGCATACGGCCTTGACAGCTCGGTTGTCATAGACGGCCCCCCTCCCCGCGGCGATATCAATCTCACAATTGTAACTGGTCAAAACAATACTAATTGGGGAACCCTTGATGTTAGCGGTCTGACACGAAGCACAGGAACACCGGCTGAATCTGCAGGTTCTGCGCTTTCGTCCGCACAAACCAGTGCCGGCCACACTGACGACACGACCCGGTCGTCCACGCTCGCTCAGAGAACACCCGGCGTACAAAGCACGGCAAGTACAAACCAGACGGCGGTAAAACCGGTACAAACTACCCGACCGGCAGCAAACAGCACAGGTACTCACGACACAGATACAACAAGGACAAATCCTCCATCCGGAACACGAAGCGCCAGCACCGCCCCGACACGCACTCCTGCCACAACGACGGTGACTGAATACTGGATTCAGACCGGTGCATTCACAAGCAAGCTCAATGCGGAACGTTCACGTGATGAGTTATCAAACAGATATCTGAGCGCTGAAATTTTTACACGTGATATATCAGGAACGACCTCTTACCGTGTCCGGGTTGGTCCTTATTCCAATAAAACAGAGGCAGAATACTGGCTTACCAGAATCCGTGAAATACCTGCCTTCTCCGGAAGCTATGTATCCGAGGTAAAGACCAGAAAGTAACAGCCCGGAATACCCCTGGAACGATACATGTAAGCCATTTTTACCGGCCGGTATCAGCCAAAACCTGCAGCTTGCCACTACCCGGATGGTATGAACCCCAAAAAAAACATCATCCACCCCCTGGACGTCTTTCGGGGGGTGTTTTTTTTTGCAGCGCTGTATTGCTGCAGTCTCCTGTCAGGGCAGGGTCTGACAGCATCACTGGAGTGTCATCTTGATTCGGAAAGCCGCACTCTCTTTCGATTCAGAACGGCTGCCGGTTGGTTTTCAACAGATTTCAGTCTTCAAACAGCTGATGACGCCGGTACAGAACTTCGAACATGGGCGGTCGCAGTATACCCGTCACCAGCGGTAGCGCTTTTTGCCGGGGCGCACAAAAGAAACGGGATAGCAGCACTCGCGTTCAATCCGGTATTTTCAATATCCAGTCCATTCCATCGTTTTACCGGCACCAGATCCACAGCACTTGTCGAAATGGCGACAACGCTTGAAACAGAACGGTTTGCTGTTCTGTTTCGCAGAAACCGTTTCCAGTTTGCACTATCGGGTCCTCTGGATCAAACAGCAGATCCGGTGAAAGAACTATGGTGGTGCGCCCTTTCTTCCAGTCATACACCATCCCGTCTACGTGCACCATCTGTGTCATGGTCTTTCTTCAGCGGAACAGGGCATATACAGGAAAGTGAACAGGACTCATGGTTTTCAACCAAAACGGCTGAACCGGAAGGAACCAGGTGGCATACCCTGCTCCAGTCAGGTTTTCGCTGGAATGCGTTCGATAGCACAGCGACTCTTTTTTTTGTTCACAAAAATCATCAACAGCCGGGTATTGCAGTTCGGGCCGAATCTTCTGTACTATTTCCGCTTTTTCGCATCAGCGCCGGCATTTTTGAGTCCTCAGCCCAATGGAATGGTGTTTCCCAAAAAAACCGGACAATACTGTCCCGGGAATACATCGTAATAGGCCTGGGAAGACAGAAATCTACAAGAACCCATAATACTATTATCGAAACAGGACTGCACCTGGAACGTACTTTGAACGCAGCAACCTCCCTTGTTTCCCAGCCAGAACAACAGTGGCTGATTCATCCAGGAATACGCCTTAAAAGCAGCGTTTTTCAGATTCAATCTTTTGCAACACACCGAATCCGGGATACCGGAACCATAACAACTGTCAAGAATTCCGGATCTGTACATATTCCTGTCAAAACATCTTTTCTGTCAGGCAGATGGGATACCTCTCTGATTCATGAATCGGTATACCCGGACATGTTTGAACATTCTGCTCCGCCTGAAAGCTGGTTTTTAAAGGGAAAAAGCGAATTTCGTGTTTTCAACCATGGCAATCTCGGATATTCGATTGAACGCTACAAAAAAAAGAATTATTCCGAAATACACCATAACAGTTTGATCGAAGCCGCTCTTATGTATACAACACGCAGTTTTTTAGCAACAAGCGCCTTTGAATGGCAGATTGAACATCAATCACCGCATAACATGACCTATAGACTCAAAACTGTAATACATTACAAGTAACTGATAGTGTTCGTTACTGTTTTTTCTGGTCCTTCTCATTTGCAGACCCGTCAAACAGCCACAAAAAATTTTAAAAGCTCATCCGCAGAAAACAAGGTTATAACAGCTGTTTTTATCATCTTGTTAGTGTCTTGAAACTCGTTTGGTTTTTCTTTATAATGCGATGCCTAACATGTATTAGAAATGCATTGCGTATATCGCAAAATCAATATTTAGTGAGGTACAGGATTATGGCTATTGATATTTCCAAGATGAGGAATATCGGTATCAGCGCCCACATTGACTCGGGAAAAACAACCCTTTCCGAACGCATACTTTTTTACTGCAACAAGATCCATGCGATCCATGAAGTCCGCGGTAAAGACGGCGTGGGTGCCGTTATGGATAACATGGAACTGGAGCGCGAACGCGGAATCACAATCCAGTCAGCCTCAACCCAGGTTCAGTGGAAAGACTACACAATCAATGTTATTGATACCCCCGGTCACGTTGACTTCACCATCGAAGTTGAACGGTCTCTGCGTGTTCTGGATGGAGCCATTCTGGTACTCTGTTCAGTCGGCGGTGTTCAATCACAGTCAATCACAGTTGACCGGCAGCTGAAACGGTACCACGTACCGCGAATCGCTTTTATCAACAAATGCGACCGAACCGGTGCCAATCCGTTGAGAGTACGCATGCAGCTGAGAGAAAAACTCGGACTGAATGCCTACATGATGCAGCTTCCGATCGGACTTGAGGATAAACTGGAAGGCGTAGTTGACCTTGTTCAGATGAAGGCCATCTATTTCGAAGGTGAAAGCGGCACGGAAATTCGTGTGGCAGAAATTCCTCCACACATGGTAGCAGATGCACAAAAGTACCGCGAAGAACTCGTTGATGCCGCCTCAATGTTCTCTGATGAACTTGCAGAGGCATTCCTTGAGGGTGCAGAAACTGAAGAGATGATTCACAGCGCGATCCGTAAGGGTACACTTGCTGAACAGCTTGTACCGGTATTCCTCGGCTCGGCTTATAAAAACAAGGGTATACAAACAATGCTTGACGGTGTTGTCCGGTATCTGCCGGATCCCACCGAAGTTAAGAACATCGCTCTTGATCTGGACAAAAACGAAGAGCCTGTTACACTCACCTGCCGCGAAGACGTACCAACTGTTGCTCTTGGCTTCAAACTGGAAGACGGAAAATACGGCCAGTTAACCTATGTTCGTGTTTACCAGGGAATGATCAAGAAGGGCGATGAACTTTATAATACCCGTGCACGCAAGCGCTTTAAGGTAGGACGCCTGGTTCGCATGAATTCCGCTACAATGGAAGACATCAACGAAGGTGTACCCGGCGACATTGTTGCACTGTTCGGTATTGACTGTGCTTCCGGTGACACATTCTGCGGCGGTGGTCTTAATTATGCCATGAGCTCCATGTTTGTTCCGAACCCGGTTATTGATCTTTCAATAACACCAAAGGACAAAAAGTCCAGTGATCAGATGGCTAAGGCTCTAAACCGCTTTACAAAAGAAGATCCTACATTCCACTGCTATGTTGATCCGGAATCAAATCAGACAATCATTCAGGGTATGGGCGAGCTTCACCTCGAAGTCTATGTTGAACGCATGAAGCGTGAATATAACTGCGAAGTTGAAACAGGAAAGCCGCAGGTTGCCTATCGTGAAGCCATCACACAGCGTGCTGATTTCAACTATACCCATAAAAAGCAGACTGGTGGTTCCGGCCAGTACGGCCGTGTCGCCGGTTTCATTGAACCCATCGAGCAGGACTACGAATTCGTTGATGCAATCAAGGGTGGTGCTATTCCAAACGAATATATACCTTCTTGCGATAAAGGATTCAAAGAATCACTGAAAAAAGGTGCTCTCATCGGCTTCCCGATCGTAGGCGTACGGGCTACAATTAATGATGGTCAGTCACATCCTGTCGACTCATCGGACATCGCCTTCCAGATCGCCGCAATCGGCGGATTCCGCGAAGCATATATGAAAGCCAAACCGGCCATTCTCGAACCGATTATGAAGGTTTCTATCGAAGGTCCCCAGGAATTCCAGGGAAATATTTTTGGACTTATCAACCAGCGCCGTGGTATAATCATCTCATCGACAGAGGACGACAACTTCGCCCGTGTTGATGCGGAAGTTCCGCTGAGTGAAATGTTCGGATTCTCGACCATCCTGCGTTCATCCACACAGGGTAAGGCCGAGTATTCCATGGAATTTGCCAAGTACGGAAAGGTGCCTCAAGGTGTCGCTGATACTCTTATCAAAGAGTATGAGGCGAAGCGCAGGGCAGAACAGAAGTAAGGAGACCTACGATGGTAAAACAGGATCTTATTGAGCGCAGTCCGGTCAGGAACTTCGAAAAATCACTGGGAGGCGGTGTACGCCCCGGTGAAATTGGTGTCATTACCTCGCGAAAAGGTCTTGGCAAGACTTCTATTCTGGTACAAATCGGTATTGACCGCCTGCTTCAGGGTAGCGGTGTAGTGCATGTATCTTTTAATCAGCAGGCTAGTCATGTTCTTACCTGGTATGAAGATATTTTCAACGAACTTGCCAAAAAGAAAAACCTTGACAAGGCAGAAGAGGTTAAAAACGACCTTATCGGCAAACGTGTTGTTCTGAATTTTAATCAGGATACAGTATCTACCGCCCAGGTTGTTCGCACTTTAAAAGCTTTGATTGACGGCGGAATCAAGTGTGATGCCATAATAATCGACGGTTTTGATTTCTCGAAGGCAAATGCAGATTCACTCAGAGATATGAAGAACTTTGCCAAGGAAGTGAATGCTTTTTTATGGTACAGTGCAAATATTGAAAACGCCGAGAAGGGCCTGCCAAAAGATCTGGCGCCCTTTAACAGCGACATTGATCTTGCGCTGTACCTTGAAGCAAAGCCGGACGCAATCCAGATAAAGGTTCTTAAAGAGCATACTAAGGGTGAGTATACAACCGAGCTTAAACTGGATGTTAAAACCCTGCTCATTGCAGATAAATAAAAACCAGAAAAAAAACGTTTTTACCGATGTTTTTTTTAACTGAGCAGGATGAACCCACACACCTTTGTGGGAACATCAAAAAAAACCGCCATATGGCGGTTTTTTTTATCTTGATGATTTCTCGCTTATAGTTTATAGTGGAGTAAACCGGTTTACCTCTCCCGCAAAACACAGGGAGAAACCACACATACTTTGGCGCCAAGGAGATACAAATGGCTTTGACTCGCAGGAGCGGAATATTATTACACCCCACTTCACTCCCGGAAACACCAGGCATCGGCACTATCGGAACACAGGCTTATAGATTTGTCGACTGGCTTCATTCAGCAGGTCAAACACTTTGGCAGATCCTGCCGCTAGGGCCAACCGGCTACGGAGACTCACCCTATGCGTCATTTTCTTCGTTTGCAGGTAATCCGTTAATGATTGATCTGGATATGTTAGTCGAAGATGGCTACCTTTCCAAGTCGGACATACAACCTCCAGACTACATTAAAAACCATGGCCCTATTGATTTCGGTTCTGTTGTATGGTGGAAAAATCCGGTATTAAAAAAAGCAGCCCAGAATTTTATTGCCAAAGGGTCAAATTCAGCATACACAACGTTTATTACCAGCAATGCATCCTGGCTTGATAATTATGCCCTGTTTATGAATATTAAGGAATTCTACGACAAAAAAGCCCAAGATGAGAAACTTTTTGGAAAACTGTGGAACAATTACTGGCCCGAAGACCTTGCGACGTGTCAGCCAGCGGCCATCAGCAAGTGGAAAACCGAAAACAAAGAAGGGATTGAGCTTCAGAAGGTAATTCAATTTTTCTTTTTTGAGCAGTGGCACAAGCTTAAGGAATACGCAAACAACAAGGGAATCTCCATAATAGGAGACATCCCGATATTTGTTGCATCAGATTCAGCAGATGTATGGGCTAATCAAAAACTCTTTCAGCTTGATAAAAAAGGACATCCCATTGTTGTTGCCGGCGTTCCGCCTGACTACTTCAGTGCAACCGGTCAATTGTGGGGTAATCCTCTGTATAACTGGGACGAGATGAAGAAAGACGGTTATGCCTGGTGGATGGCTCGTATCAAAGCTATGTTGGGAATGATGGACTATATCCGGATTGACCACTTCCGTGGATTTGAAGCCTACTGGGCTATTCCGGCAGCTGAAAAAACTGCCATTAACGGAAAATGGGTTAAAGGACCTGATCATGATTTCTTTGAAGCCGTAAAAAAAGCCCTCGGCGAGCTACCAATACTGGTTGAAGATCTTGGTCTTATCACCGAGGAAGTTAAAAGTCTCAGAGATGACTTCGGTATGCCCGGAATGAAGATTCTCCAATTTGCGTTTGACGCTAATGAGGCCGGGAAAGACGGACTCACAAATGCATTTCTCCCCCATATGTATACACCAAACTGCCTGGTTTACACCGGAGTACATGACAACGATACCATGCAGGGTTGGTTAAATAACGCTTCTTCCGCTGAAATAGATTTAATTACGAATTATCTTGGAGGAAACATCAAGCCCGATAATCTTGTTAAGGAATTAATACGTACAGCATTGATGTCTGTCGCAGTATTCGCGCTTTTTCCCCTTCAGGATGTCTTTTCTATAGGTTCAGAGGGTCGAATGAATACACCATCAACTCTTGGAGGCAACTGGGCATGGAGAATGGAATCAAAACATTTTGATCCCACGGCCGCAAAGTGGCTAAGGTCCAGCGCACATATGTACGGCAGAAACATCACAACACCAGAACAAGACATATAATCAGTTAACACTACGAACTGTTTTTTTAAAATGACCAACGATTCAATTTCAAACGCGAAAGCCCACCTGTCGGTGGGCTTTTTCTATAGAAGCGTTCATTTTACCCAATTAAGTCAGCTAAAAATTACTATAGCCGTGGAGTTTTGCGCCAGCGAAACTCCAGAGGCTTTTTTTAT
>CAZXJV010000082.1:0-12904 GCA_964641135.1 uncultured Treponema sp.
ATTATAGCTGATTAATTTTCCCGGTCAACCTGCAACCGCATTGACGTAGTTGATAAACCTATTCAAATTATAGCTGATTAATTTTCCCGGTCAACCTGCAACCGCATTGACGTAGTTGATAAACCTATTCAAATTATAGCTGATTAATTTTCCCGGTCAACCTGCAACAATAACAAGGAGGCTACGGTATGATAGAGAATTATAGCTGATTAATTTTCCCGGTCAACCTGCAACAAGTTATCGAACAAAGAACATGAAAACGCAAAAGGCGGGAACAAACGTTCCCGCCTTTTGCGTTTTCACGCGGCAGTTAATTTAAGGGCGTTAACACTTCTTGGTTTAAAACCTGCCTTCTTTGTTGCTGTCAACATTGCTTGTGCTTCTATGTTGTTATTGTAATAACAACATGGCGTATATATGGGTATGGTTTTTTATTAATTGAATTAAACACCGAGCTTGTACGCATTACAAGGACCTAAAAGAATACCACATCTCGTTAGACCCTCGATACATTGGATCGCTTGCTGGCCGGAGAGGGCGCCTGAGTTTTTCCCCCGTGATTTTTACGGCTTTGCGTGAACTGCTTGCAGGGCGAATCTGCACCTTCATTTGCCGTTCCCCGACAATAACAGTATATTAAATGGACGGATCGGCCGGAACATACCGCCTTAAGGTGTTTTTCGGCCGTTATTTTTTGGAGGCGGCAGTATGTTTAGCGGTTCACAGATAGTAGTTGCGCTGATTGTATTTGCGGCGCGGGTTGTTGATGTGTCGCTTGGCACCTTTCGCCACGCCATGGTGATCCGCGGAAAAAAAGGCCATGCATTTATACTGTCCTTTGTTGAGTCCTTGATCTGGATCTTTGCTGTTTCCCGTGTGCTTACAAACCTTACCGATCCTCTTACTGCCCTTGCCTTTGCCCTGGGTTTCGCTACCGGAACCTTTACTGGCATTACTATAGAAGACTTTTTTAAAATCGGCGAACAGGTAGTCCGTGTTTTTACCGCATGCGGGGAACACGTCTCCCTGTCTTTGCGCGAAAAAGGCTACCGGGTTACTGTTTTTGAAGGAACCGGCCGTGACGGTGCTGTCCAGCTGCTTTTTGTGCAGGTGCGGCGTCGGGAGGTTGCAGCCGTCAGCTCCCACGCCCGTATGATAGACCCCCGGTGTTTTGTGGTGGTTGATGACATACGGGGCGCAACATACGGATCTCCCTCGCCGGGGAACTAGCAGGAAGCTGACCGCTGCGGGCGTGTCAGCCTCTGTGCACCATTATTTTCAAGGACAGATACATGAAACTCACCCCTGTGGCACCATACTTGATGCCGGAAACAGATATATTATTTCAAAGCGGTTTTTGGGCCGCCTTTCGGGAAAAAGGCGAAAACAAGTCGTACTCTTTTATGGCCGAAGCCGATGCTATACGCTTTCCCCTGGTTGTGCTGACCCGAACGGGTGTAAGCGGTGACCGATATGCCTATGTACCCCGGGGTCCGGCCGGTGATTTTGGCGAAGAAAACAGGGGAAGCGGCCTTGAGGCGATAGCCGAAGCACTGCGCGACTGGCTCCCTGCTGATACCCTTTGTGTACGTTTTGATACCGGATTCCCCTCGGCTTATATCGGGCATGATTACTGGAACGATAAAGGGCAATGGAGGGGGGCGCCCCGTGCCGAAATTCGTGAAATGCGGATGAATACCGGAACGTCTCACGGACTGTTACGCAAGGCTCCCCTGGATCACTTGAGTCCGGATACAGTGATTATTGATCTTGATTGTGATGACCGGACCCTGCTTGGACGCATGCGTCAGACAACCAGAAACTGTGTGCGCCGTTCACTGCGCAGCGACCTGGAGTTCAGGCGCGGCGGTATAGAGCTGCTGGACAGCTGGCACCGGTTGTATGCTGACACCGCGGAACGAAAGCATTTTTATGGCGAGGGAAAGCCATATTTTGAACGACTGTTCAGGTGTGCCGCAGAGCATGATGAAGCCATACAGGCTGCACAGGGAGCGGAAACCGGACAACAGCCCAAAGGCCCGGAGTTCCAGATTTTTACAGCCTGGATTGACGGGACTCTTGTTGCCGGGGCTTTGACTGGTATCTCGGGACGGAGTGCATATTATCTGTATGCTGGTTCATCGGCAGCGTACCGCGAGTATATGGCCAATTACGGACTGCAATGGCATATCATGGATTATGCCCGTTCCCGCGGATGCCTGAATTACGACCTTATGGGTGTTCCGCCAAACGGTGACCCCAACCATTCCATGTACGGCTTGTATACGTTTAAAACGGGGCTTGGGGGGCATATTGTGCATTACGCGGGGTGCTGGGATTACCCCTATGATGTGTGCGGGTACAGCAGGCTGCGTAATGCTGAAAACCTTGGTTGATGCCCGGGAAGCCTGTTTACAACACAAAAAAGCGGTGATAGGATCACACCCATGTTCTCTGACCGTATAGCCCCTCCGGGCCCTGAAAACACGTTGACGCGCCGGCGTAAAGAGCTTGCTGCTGCGGGAATCGACCTGTGCAACCTTGCGGAAAGCAATCCGTCCCGCTGCGCCCTGGTTCCGGAAGCTGTCCTTGATTTGTTACGCAACCCGGACGCGCTGAACTATACTCCGGACTGCCGTGGCCTGCCGGCTGCGCGTGCAGCCCTTGGCAAAATAAACGGAACACGGCCGGAGGATATTTTTTTATGCGCCAGTACATCCGAGGCCTACAGCTGGCTGTTTAAACTGTTGTGCAATCCCGGGGACTGCATCCTTGTGCCCAAGCCCGGCTATCCTCTGTTTGATTATCTTGGGGGACTGGAAGCGGTACGGGTTGAGCCGTACCGTCTTGAATATCATCATCCTGCCGGCTGGCGGGTGGATCTGGATGAGCTGGAAGATATCCTGCGTCGTTACAAGCCAAAGGCTCTTGTTCTGATTCACCCCAACAACCCGACGGGCTCCTATATTACCGAAAAAGAACGTACGGCCATTCTGGATCTTGTCTGTGCCCTGATAGTGGACGAGGTTTTTTTGCCTTTCCCTGTAGAAGCCGAAGAGCCGCAATACAGTTTCCGGAACAGCAGCCGGGGACTGGTGTTTTGTCTTAACGGTCTTTCCAAAATGCTGTGTCTGCCGCAGATCAAACTGGGCTGGATTGAGGCAGCAGGGGAATCTGTCCTGCGGGAAGAAGCCTGCAAGCGGCTTGAAGTGATTGCGGACAGTTACCTTTCTGCAGGGGTTGTTCCGATGCTTGCCCTGCCGGGGCTCCTGGCTCTTGCGCCCGAGGTTCGCTCTGGCGTGAACCGGCGTCTTGCCGGAAATCTTTCAGTCCTTCATCAAGTCTTTGACGGGCCTGAAAGCCCGTACCGGGTATTGCGCTGTGACGGGGGGTGGACGGCCCTTCTGGAAACGCCCCGGTATTTGCCGGAAGAAGAACTGTGTGTATATCTTCTGGAAGAAGCAGGGCTTGTACTGTATCCGGGTTATTTTTTTGATTGTGAAAGCCAGGGTATCCTCGCTATCAGTTTGATTTTACCGGAAGCTGAATTTGTGGATGGTGCACAGCGTCTGAAAGCCGCGCTGGATTCGCTTGCCGGGGATTAACTTCGCTAAACAGTTGAATAAAACACACCGATACAGTTGGTAATGCTTTGTACTTGAAGGAATGACACATGAAAAAAGCCGTCCTGCTTGCCGCTGTCCTGCTTGTTGCCATGACAGTTTCCGCTTCTGTTTCTGCACCGGAACCGGAGGGAACAGAAACCCGAACATCGATTCAGGATTCCGACTTGCCTGTTGTAGCAGAAGCGGTTGAAGCGCCGGTAAAGGAAGAAGTGCTTCTTGCCTATTACGGGCATCCCAATTCGCGCTATATGGGAATTGTCGGGCGGCACACACTGCCGGAACTTGTAGAGAAGGTTAAGGCAACAGCGCGGGAATACCAGGCTGTTATGCCTGAGTCGAGTGTTGTTCCTGCCATATATCTGATTTACGGGACGGTTCAACCCGAAGGTCGTATTGCTTTTATGAGCGGGGAGATGGTTAACCGCTACATTCAATACGCCGGCGAGCAGGGTGTCCGCATTATTTTGGATCATCAGATAGGCAGGTTTACCTTAAAGGAAACCATGGACAGGATCCTGCCCTTTTTGGTTCACCCCCATGTGCATCTGGCTGTCGATTTTGAATGGAGAACATCCCGACCCATGCAGGAGATTGGTTTTGTACGCGGCGAAGAGCTTACCTGGATGCAGCAGTACATGAGCGAGTATCTGTCTCAAAACAATCTGTCCGGTACACGGTACCTGATTTTTCATCAGTTCAAGGCTGCCATGGTGCGCAATCATGCGGGAATACAAACAGGTTTTCCGCAGGTTGAACTTGTTCATTCCACTTCAGGCTGGGGTCCTCCCGGACTGAAACGCGACACGCATGCGTATAATGCTTCAATAACCCAGATTCCGGTCAAGGCTTTTAAACTGTGGTACTACTATTCCGACAAGCCCGGAATCCATTACGATAATCCGTTGATGACACCGGCCGAGGTAGCAGCCCTGAAACCGCGCCCGCGGATCATTATTTATCAGTAGGGCGCGGGATCGGCATTTTTTTTAGAGCTGTTCCTGTTTTAATTCCGCAAGCCAGGCTCGCAGTTTCTGTTTTGATTCAAAACAGTGCGTCTGGCAGGCGTTTTTTTTGTAGATATCTTTAAGCGCTGCGACCATCAACCGACAGGCTTCTGCAGCAGCCGCACAGTCGCCGGAAACATAGGCTGCTTCTGCCTCTGCTGTCGGCAGATTATCCAGATTTGCAGTAAGCTCGGATAACGAGTTGAAACTGTTAAACCAGCGTCCGGTCAGCCCCTGTCCAATCTGGAACCGCAGCTCCCACAGAGCGTTGCCCAAGGTGTTCCGCGATATCAACGGTGATGCACTCCCAGCTGTCTTCGGACGAGGGTATCCAGCAGATATCAATATCCGAACCTTCATGGGCCAGATTGCGAATGGTGGATCCATACCGAATAATCAGATCAACTTTTTCACCCAGAGAGGCGACAAGATGATCTGCCATTGCCTGTGCGCAATCTTCAAGTTCTTGTTTCATATACTGTCCTTTCCCGCAGAATTGCCCGTACATTCCCATAGCAGGAATAAACGAAAGAGATGTGTCGGAAAGGTTTTGAAAAAGACGCAGCAGTCTACGGGCGCCAAGCGGGGAACCGGTGTACTACCGGTCGAGTTTCGTTTGTTCTGGTGCGTCCCCGCTTACAGTATCATTTCGCCGTGACTCCCTGAAAAGTTGAAGGTGGTTACATATCCTGGCATGACAGCCAGGGACATGTCAAGAGAAGAACCCTTCTTTATTCAATCTGATCGTGATTGTATACACTGTTATGCAGTGTGTGGCGCACAGATTGAAAAACCTCCAATAAAACTATACACTGTGATTCAACCATCAAAAATGAGGAGCCGCGTTATGCCGAATGAACAGGCAGACACAAAGGGAGCAGACTATATCGGGTTTCCGATAGCAGCCAAGCTGGTGTCGATCATCACCGTTCTTGTTGTGTTGTCTTTAGGCGCCATTACAGCCCTTGTTACCTGGCATGTCAGTGCCGATGTTCGTGTAACCGCGGAAGAAACAAATCACACGGTAAATACCCGCTCGGCGGTTGCAGCCGAAAACGAGCTTTCAACTATCCGGGCAAATGTGTTTTTGCTCCTGGATCTGATCAATGCGGCTGGCGCCTCGGGCCCTCTTGCCCGTCAGGCGACGGCCTTCTTTTTTGAACGCAACCAGAACATAGCCGCCATCCTGTTGACCGATGCGGCCGGAACAACCCGAAGAACAGAACTTGTGAATAACCGGTTCTTCCTTGCCAACGAGACAGAACTTACTGCCATTGGCGCGTTTGCTGCTTCGGAATCCGATTCGCTCTCCCGCGTCGAAGCAGGCGAAGTTATGGCCCTCAATGCCTCTGTGGCATTCGGCATGCCGGTTATGGCCCTGGTATACCCCTGGACCGAGTGGGGCTACCGTCAAGCCCTGGTTATCCTTTTTTCTACCGAAAGCCTTGCCGAAACCTTCGGCACCGGAAGCCTTAACAGCTCTTTCATGGTGAATCACCGGGGAGATCTTCTGGTTCACCCTGATGCTGACCGTGTTACCGCCGGTGTCAATCTGCGTGATTATCCGCTGGTAACCTCCATGCGCGAAGACGGAAGCCTGAACCGGCAGATACTGTTCCGCACAACAGCCGAAGATGCAGACCGTCCTTCAGAATTGTTTGGTTCCTGGCGCTTGTTGTCATTTGGCGATCTTGCGGTTTTAACCACTGTGGAATCTGCTGTAGTCTTTGAAGGAGTAAAACGCACCACCATCCAGAATATCTGGCTTACCCTTGCTGTTCTGTTTGTTGCCATACTGTTTATCTGGTTCTTCTCCAAGTCTATCAGCCGCCCGGTTCGCCGCCTTGCTTCGGCTTCCGGTGAAATTGCGCGGGGTAACTTTAACATCACTATCAGCACCAGAAGCCGCGACGAGCTGGGCTTGTTAACCCGGCGTTTTGGCGATATGGCCCGCGGCCTTGCAGAACGCGAGCGCCTTAAAGACACCTTCGGGCGCTTTATCAATCCCGAGATTGCCGAAAAGGCTGCCCGCGGCGAATTGACCCTGGGCGGAGAAACCAAAACCGCTACCATCTTTTTCTCCGATATCCGCTCCTTTACTGCAATCTCCGAAAAACTGGAACCCTTTGAGGTGGTTGAATTCCTGAACGATTACATGACCCGGATGGTTACCTGCGTTAATACCACAGGCGGTGTTGTGGACAAGTTTATCGGAGATGCAGTCATGGCTGTGTGGGGCGCTCCGGTATCTGCCGGCAGTCCCGCCGCAGATGCCCTGAATTGTGTGCGGTCTGCCCTTTTGATGCGCGCTGCCCTGATCGAGTTTAACAAGGGCCGCGGAGGTGATAAAAAACCGGTAATCAGCATCGGTGCCGGTATAAATACCGGTGAGCTTATTGCCGGGCAGATCGGTTCCCAGGAGCGGATGGAGTACACGGTTATCGGCGACGCGGTAAACCTTGCTTCGCGCATTGAATCCCTCAACAAACCCCTGTGTACCGACATCCTTATTTCCGAAAACACCCGCCGGCTTGTAGGCGACGCTGTATTGACCGAAGAAATGCCCTCTGTTTCTGTTAAGGGCAAGAGCGCGCCGGTTCGCCTGTTCGCGGTGGTAAACATGCCGGACGCACGGGATATTCCCGGTGCCGGCCCCGATGGACCTTCCAGCCTGCAGGAAGTTCGTGCCCTGCTTGGACTGGCAACCCCTGATTTTAAAAAGGTAAACCTTGATGCAGATGAACAGAAATACAAGATCCAGGATTGAAGATGTTCTGGTTGTTCTGTTCTGCCTGAGCGGAACATTGTTCAGCATCCAGTCCTTTATACACGATCTGAACGCTTCTCTTGTGCGGATAGATGACACACCGGTTGCCGCCATTACCTTCAAGTACCGGACAGCACAGCGCCGTATTGTTGACCGGGTGTTGTGGGACCGTCTGCGGCAGGAGTCGCCCATTTATAACGGAGACACCATCCGCACGGCCGACCGCTCCGAAGCGACTGTTCATTTTCCTGACGGCACCAGTGTCGAGCTTACCGGAAACACGATGGTCCAGGTTATGGTGCGTGATACCGGCGAGCGCGAAATTTCTCTCTCGTCAGGCACCCTTGTTCTTTCCGGCGGTTCCGGCGAACAGAATACAACCCTCAAATCGGGGGCAACACAGCTTCGGGTAGCTGCCGGTTCCTCGCTGGCTGTTACAGGCGGAGAAGGAAACACTGCCCGCCTGACGGTGATGCACGGCCAGGTCGAAACCGCGTCCGGCGACCTGGTTAACACTGGCCAGAGCGCCCTTGTTTCCGGCGATCGTGTTTCATCACGATCGACTGTCCGTGTCACGGAGCCGCGACCTCTTGCCCGCTACCTTTCCCACCGCGGAGAGGCTGTTGCCGTACCCTTTGTATGGGAAACCGATGACAGTGCGGGCCGGGTTCTGGAGGTTTCGGGAACCGCCGGTTTTGAGCGCCTGCATGCCACCCTGGAAAGACCTGACGGCGCAGGGATTCCTCTTGCCGTTGGCCAGTGGTTCTGGCGTATACGTTCTGCTGATGGAACGGTAGATGCCGGGGGAAGCCTGCGAATACACAACGCACCGAATCCGGTGGCGGTTGCCCCGGCTGCAGAGTACAGTTATCGCTTTCGTACCCGCCGCCCTGCGGTGCGCTTTGTGTGGACCGCAAATGAATTTGCTTCCCTGTGGGTTTTAACGGTGGCGGATAACCCGGAGCTTCGTGATCCGGTTATAAGCCAGCGCTGTGTTACCCCCTCTGCAATTATTTCCAGTCTTGGCGCCGGGCGCTGGTATTGGCAGGTTGTGCCCTGGTACCCGGTGAACGACACAGGGTTTTCCGGTCCGTCTGCAGTCAGCCGGTTTGACATTGTTCACGGCGGGGATCTTCTTCCTCCCGCTTTGCAGTATCCGTCTCCCGATACACTGGTAAACACCGCAGAGGCTCGCGGCATACGGTTTTCCTGGCGGGACAGCAGTGACGCAGCGAATTACCGTATCGTAATTGCCGATAATCCGGACCTCCGGCAGCCTGTGATTGACCGCACCGTAACGGAAAATACCTGGCTTATGGATACTCCGGAACGGAATTTGTCGGACGGGCGCTGGTATTGGTCTGTAAATCAGACCGATTTTGAGGGGAATCCGTCTGCCTTTGCTCCGTCGGGCAGTTTTTTTGCCCTGGCAGGCGAGCTGGTCCAACGACCCCTGTTTCCGCCGGACGGTTATACCATCGCATCAAATCTTGCCGCAGATACCCGTTTTACCTGGAGGTCGACCGTTCCCGGTGAAACCCGCTTCCAGGTATCCGCCAGTGCCGATTTTGCGCGCTTGCAGCTGGACAGCATACAAGCAGCCGGAAGCACAACAGTTGCTTCCCTTCCTGCCGGCACCTGGTATTGGCGTATTGCTTCGGCCCTGGGCGATCTTGAGTTAACCACACCGGCCCGCAGGGTAGATATAGCCCCGCCCCTGGATGCGCCGGTTTTGACTGTGCCCGAAGCTGCCGGCAGGCTGGTAACACGCGCAGGAATCCCGTCCGTATTCAGCTGGCGTGCAGTAAACGGCGCACAGTATTATACCCTGCGGATATTCCGTTCCGGTACAGATAGCGATGCAGTACTTGAACGAACCTGGATTGAAGATACCGCCGTCGAACTTGCCCTTGATGCCCTGGAAGAAGGCTCCTGGTTCTGGACGGTACAGGCCTTTGCCCCCGAAACAGCGCTTTCCACCAGACGCAGCGGTGTGCTTGCCCGCGGGGCTTTTTCCTTGCGCCGCCTCCGGCCGGTTGAGCTTGTGTTTCCTGCGGACGGTGCCCGGATTGACGGGCTTGACGCCTTGCTGCGGCCGGGCCAGGTGCGCTGGACAAGCGTTGAACGCCCTGGTGAAGTTCGAATGCTTTTGTCGCGGTCAGAGCGCGGTCTGGATGCCAGCTCTCTTGAAGCCGGAACAGGGCGGCCGGAACTGTTTTACGAAGTGACTCAGGCTTCTTCGGCTGTTCAGCTGCCGCGCCTTGAAGCAGGACGCTGGTGGTGGACCGTCGCGGCACGTACCGCTGACGGGCTTGATATCAGCCCTCCTGTTCCCCGGTCCTTTACCGTTCTGGCGGTACCTCCGCTTGGCCCTGCCGGCCTTCTGGCCCCGCCTGCCGGCACCGTGTTTGGACCCGAGTATTTTTCCGTGAACCGGCAGCTTCGCTTTTCCTGGTCCCCGGTCAGCGGCGCTACCCATTACAGCCTGGCAATTACCGGTCCTGACGGCAGGGCTGTGTGGACAGGGGAGCGCATCCCCGGCCTTGATTTTGTTCTGGATGATCTGGCTGTTCTGGATACCGGAACCTTTACCTGGACGGTAGAGGCAGTACATCTGCTTGAAGATGGAACCGTACTCCAGCGGGGAACACCGGCCCGGGCAACCTTCCGTATAGATCTGCCGCGGATGAACGCACCGGGAACCCGCAACAGGGGGGCTTTATATGGTCTGTAAACGGTGTGTTTCCGGTGTTATATCTGCAGCACTGGTGTTGTGTGCGCCCATTATGCTGTTTGCGCAAGCGCAGGGAGCGCATACCCCCGCACCTGCGGTTCCTGGGTCTGAATCATCTTCCACCGCCGGGGTCTCCGATCCCGCTCAAAGCCCGGATGCCGATTTCTGGTTTGAGGAAGGGGAAGAAGGAATTGTGTTTTTGCAGGTTCTGCGATGGGATGCTGTTCCGTATTGCCCATTTTATGATGTGGTCCTTGAGCAGGCTGCGGACGACGGCAGCTGGGAGCAGATAGTTCAGGAGCGTGCAGAAACCAACGAATATACGGTAAGCCTTGCAGCCGGGAACTACCGCTACCGGGTTGTTGTGTACAACCTTCTGTCGCGGCCCGAACTGGAATCTGACTGGTTTTATATAACAGTGTTCCGGGCTGTTCAGCCGGTTGTGGAGCGGGTAGCGCCGGGTGCGGTGTATCTTGAAGAGGCGCAGACCGGAGTTTTTACTGTGGATGGCCGTAATTTTTTGCCCGAAACAATCTTTGCCTTCCGTTCAACCGGAACGCCGGCGCGCTATACCGGTACGGTCCTTGAGCTGGATGACCGGGGCAGGCGGGTCCGTATCCAGTTTCCGGTAGCTTCAATTGCAACGGGTCAGTATGTTCTTGTGGCGGAAAATCCGGGCGGGCTTTCCGATTCGTCCGAGGCGATTGCCTTCCGGTATATCAAGCCGATGGACCTCGATGTATCGATCGGCTATATGCCGATATTCGTTCTTTTTGATGATACCATCGATACTTATTTCGGATCTCCGGCCGTTCCGGTCGGCGCTGTTGCAAAGGTTACCTTCATACCGTTTAAACAACCCTTCGGCTTTTTCGGTTTGGGCATGTATGCCTCGGCCTCCCGGATGGATTCCCGTTTCGATATGTACCGGCTTACTGCAAATTGGCTCATGGCGCATGCGACCTTTGTGTACCAGCGGCCGCTGATACGCCAACGGCTGATACTGGAACTTCATGCAGGACCCGGTGTAGCAATGTTTCAGAATATGAACTTTGTTTTTGATACCGGTATAACCTCTCCGGAGTATTCTCCCTGGAACATCTCGGCTCTGGCTGGCTCCTCCCTGCATCTGTATATCCTTCGCAGGCTGTATGCAGAGGTATCTCTTGATTGTGTTGTCGGCTTTATTAAAGATATGCGTACGGTATCCCTGCAGCCTGCTCTTTCGCTCGGGTGGCAGTTTTAACCCGTCGGCTCCGTTTCCGCTGAAGGGTGTTTTTATCTGGCAGCCAGGAGTGTACTGTACTACACTGTTAGCAGGGTGATGACAAACGCGATGCGTGCCGCACCCTGCCATAACGGCCGGCAAGGAGTAGTGTTAATGCTGGATGTATTGCGGTTATCACCGTTCGGCTATGCCCGTCATGCACTTGTTTTGGACCCTGACGGACAACCAGCAGATTACCGTTTTCTGGAAGTAAACGAAGCCTTTTCCCGCATAACCGGATTATCTGCAGCCGATATCATCGGTAAAACAGTAACCGCGATTCTGCCTGCAATAAAACAGGATGCCTTTGACTGGATTGCTTTTTACGGGTCGGTTGCTCTGGACGGCGGTACCCGTGTAATAGAACAGTATTCGCAGCCCTTGGACCGGTGGTTCCAGATTCAGGCATGGTCCGACGAACCCTTGTTTTTTTCTGTTTTTTTTACCGACATAACAGAATTAAAACAAAAAGCTGCAGAGATGGAAAATTTCTTTACGGTGAATCTTGATCTTTTGTGCATCGCCGACATGGAAGGAAATTTTATCAAGGTAAACCGGGAATGGTCCATCGTTTTGGGATACAGCGAAGAAGAGCTTCTGGGCCGCAAATTTCTTGACTTTGTTCATCCTGATGATCTTGCAGACACCCTTGAGGCAATCTCTGAACTTTCGGAACAAAAAGAAGTTCTTGATTTTGTAAACCGCTATCGCTGCAAGGATGGATCCTGGCGTTATATTGAGTGGCGTTCACATCCCGGAGGAAGGTTTATTTACGCGGCGGCCCGCGATATTACCGAACGCAAGGCAGAAGAAGAAAAAAAACTCAGACAGGCGGGCATGATCAGATCCCTTCTGGACAGCATCCCCGATATCGTTTTTTTTAAGGACTGTGACGGTGTGTATCTTGGCGGAAACCCCCGGTTTGTCGAGCTGGTCGGGAAAAAAACAGAGACCGAGATTATCGGTAAAACAGACTATGATTTATTTGAACAATCTGTGGCAGATTTTTTCCGGTTTTATGACAAGGAAATGTTAAAAAGTCTTGAGCCCCGTCATAACGAAGAATATGTTGTGTATCCGGACGGGCGCAGGGTATACCTTGATACCCTGAAAACACCATATCGCGATCAGGATGGCCATTTGATAGGCGTGCTGGGAATAAGCCGTGATATTACGGAACGAAAGGCTGTAGAGGAAGCGCTTGCTGCCGAGCGGTACCGGCTTGGAAATATAATCGAAGGAACCAATGTAGGAACCTGGGAATGGAATGTACAGACTGGTGAAACCGTATTTAACGAACGGTGGGCCGAGATTGTGGGCTATACCCTGGAAGAAATTTCTCCGGTCAGCATAGAAACCTGGCAACGGTTCGCTCACCCGGACGATCTGGTTCAAAGCGGTGCCCTTCTGCAAAAACACTTTGCCGGCGAGCTGGATTATTATGAGTTTGAATCGCGCATGCGTCATCGTAACGGTTCCTGGGTATGGGTTCTTGATCGCGGAAAG
>CAZXJV010000083.1:0-12576 GCA_964641135.1 uncultured Treponema sp.
AATTTCCAGACATGAGGAAGAAAAAGCCCATTGTTCAAGATCCAGTGTGATATGATTAACACCGTCGCTCAGAATAAGGGTTACTTCCTTTGAAGCAATCCTTGACATAATAACTTCCCGCTCAATGCGACTTAACTGCCGCTTCATAACTGTCTCCATCAAAGATTACTGACTCAATCTTCCAGTTACCGTCAGCAGAAATGATAAATAACCTGAAGAAAACAGGTTTCTCATCCGGCTGGGTACCAGTGATGATTCGGAAAGGAACTTCATAACCACCGGAAGTCAAGGGCAAAGCAGCTCCGAAATGGACCATTGTTATAGCCGATAAAAGAGAAAGCCGGTGGTTAAAAAAAAAGGATTCCGCTGAACCGTAAGGAAAGTAATCTGAAAATGATGGCTCATTTTTGACTACCGTGTCACTGAAACGCAATAAAAATAAACGCAATCCTGCATTCATTCCTGAATAGTCAAGAAATCCCAATCCCTCAAGAGACGGATACTCTGCTTTTACTGAAGACACCCGATACAGAGAGGCAAAGCTTTCGTTTCCTCCGGGCACGGTTCTGCCGCTTAATTCACCGCGGCGCGTTGAGTCCAGGGGAGGAGCCCAGTCAAAATCATCAAAAAGCACTGCGGTACGTGAACGCAATGTTTCAGTTTGCTGGGGAACAAGCTGTATACAAAACAATACCGAAAGAAAAGAAAAAAACAACGCATAACTGCTTTTCACATAGTAGAATATATCACAGAACAGAAAAGTTGAAAAGAAAGATTGACAGCCTTTCTATGGACATTACTGCCTGTTCATTATACAGTAATGTAAGGTATCTTCCCTACAGTAGGCGGAGTATTTTTTAAAACCATTCAAATGAATTGTTGGAGAACCCTATGGCCCTGACACTGACCGAAAAAATTATTCTGGAACATCTTGAAAACAGCAATGACACAAGTCTGACCCGGGGCAATGAAATTGCCATAAAAATCGACCATACCTTGACTCAGGACGCTACAGGTACAATGGCTTACCTTCAGTTCGAAACAATCGGTATTGACCGGGTAAAAACCGAGCTTTCTGTTTCTTACATAGATCACAATACCCTGCAGGAAGACTATAAAAACATGGATGATCACCGGTATCTGCAAAGCATCGCAGCCCGTTATGGTCTGTGGTTCAGCCGTGCAGGCAATGGTATTTGTCACCAGGTACATCTGGAACGCTTTGGAAAACCGGGAAAAACAATGCTTGGGTCCGATTCCCATACACCGACAGGCGGCGGTCTGGGAATGATAGCCATCGGTGCCGGCGGTCTTGATGTCGCTGTCGCAATGGGTGGTGGAGCTTTCCACATGAATATGCCGAAAGTTAAAGGCGTTCAGCTTACCGGCCAGCTTCGCCCGGGTGTTTCTGCAAAAGATGTAATCCTTGAAGTACTCCGCCGGGAGACGGTTAAGGGCGGTGTCGGCTGTGCCTATGAATACTTTGGCCCCGGTGTTGCCACTCTTACCGTTCCACAGCGTTCAACAATCACTAATATGGGTGCAGAACTTGGTGCTACCTTCAGCATCTTCCCTTCCGATGAAAACACCCGTTTGTTCCTGTCTGATATGGGCCGGGAACAGGATTATATACCTCTTGCTGCAGATGATGGAGCTGTGTATGACAAGGTTATAAACATAGATCTTTCAACCCTCACAGCTCTCGCCGCGCAACCCCACTCTCCTGACGCAGTAACAACAGTACAGTCGCTTGCAGGAAAAGCCGTTACACAGGTTGTCATCGGTTCCTGTACCAACAGTTCTCTTTCAGATCTTACAGCAGTAGCCGCAATTGTCCGCGGTAAACATATTGCACCGGGCGTGGAAGCCGGTATTGCCCCTGGAAGCCGGCAAACGCTGATGCTTGCAGAAAAAGCAGGTGTTCTTGGCGAATTAATCCGTGCCGGGTTCCGTATTCTGGAAAGCGCCTGCGGGCCCTGCATCGGAATGGGATTCGCACCCAATTCAGAAGGTATTTCTCTTCGAAGTTTCAACCGCAACTTCAAAGGCCGATCAGGTACACCAAACGCAAATGTATATCTGGTTTCACCGGAAACAGCAGCAGCAGCAGCCATTACCGGTGTGATTACAGACCCTGAAACCATGAAGGATCAGCTTATCGGCAATCAGAGTGCCTTTGCTCAATCCTGCACAGCATGCATACAGGATGACGGAATGCTGATTCCTCCGCTTCCCCTTGACCAGGCGCTGAAGGCAGAAATTATACGTGGTCCAAACATCAAACCCTGTCCAGCAAGCCCTTCCCTTCCTGAAACACTGTCCCTGCCTGTTCTGCTCAAGGCTGGAGACAATGTTTCTACAGATGAAATAATGCCGGCAGGAACCAAGGTGCTTCCCCTGAGGTCCAATATTCCCGAGATTTCCAAATTTACGTTTGAGCGTATTGATACCACCTTTTACGATCGTGCTAAAAAAGCGCAAGGTTGTTTTGTTCTTGGTGGAGAAAATTATGGTCAAGGCTCTTCCCGTGAACATGCGGCCCTCGCACCCATGTATCTTGGTGTCCGCGCGGTAATTGTCAAATCGTTTGCTCGTATTCATAAGGCAAACCTCATCAACTATGGAATCATCCCGATTGTACTTGCCAATCCCCCGGATTATGATGAAATTACCATTAATGATGTACTGGAATTTACCGGTATTCATGATTCCCTGAAAAAAGGTAATCCGTTTATACTTACCCGTACTACCGACGGTAAATCTTTTGAAGGTATTAATGACCTTGATGAACGTTCACGTGCCATTCTTCTGGCTGGAGGCCTGGCAGCATGGACACGCACAAGCGGTACATAAACAATGCCAGATGGCTGCATCCTGCCGGATGATGGCAGATTTTCAGTAGCAATTCGCGATCCGGTCTGGAAACACATCTGGCTTACACCCGAGCTGGCTGCAATAACCACAAGCACCGATTTTTTACGCTTGTTTCGCATCCGCCAGCTCGGTCCTGCTGCCTTGACGTATCCGGGAGCCACACACACCCGGGCAGGACACTCAGTCGGTGTTTATCATCTTGCATTAAAAATGCTCAAACAGCTGCTTTCCCGCGGTGCCGATCACTGGGTTACCCGCGAGGGGGCAATGTCCTTCCTGTGCGCATCGTTGCTCCATGACCTGGGTCACTTTCCATACACACACTCCTTAAAGAACCTTCCGTTACTGGATCATGAAATTCTTACAGCCCGTCGAATTCTGTCAGATCCGGTTCGTGAACTGGTTGAAAAAACCGGTGCTGATCCTGAAATGACAGCAGCCATTGTTGATAAAAGCATACCTGTTTCCGGAAACAGAATGAGCGAAACTGTTTTTTTTCGTAATATTCTGTCAGGTGTTCTTGATCCGGATAAACTTGACTATCTGAACCGGGATGCATATTACTGCGGCGTCCCCTACGGAATCCAGGATATCGATTTCATACTCTCAAAAATTGAACCTGATATTCACAGGGGAATTACCCTGGAATCTAAAGCCATCATGTCTGTCGAGAGCCTCCTTTTTTCAAAGTATTTAATGTACCGGTCTGTATACTGGCATCGTCAGGTTCGTATAGCAACAGCAATGATGAAAAAAACACTCCAGGGCGGACTGGATTGTGGCCAGATCCGGCCTGATGAGCTGTATGGCCTTGACGATGAGGGCCTTCACCATCTCATAGATTCCCGCACATTTCCCGCAAAAGAAGTTGCAACTGCCCTTCGAAGCGGTATTTATTACCGAACTCTCCTTGAATATCCCTATCACATCGGGTCCCGACCGCGTCTGGAAACTGCTTCAGAACAGGCCCTGCTTGAGACTCAAATTACCAGCTGGCTTTCAGAAAACCATTGTCCCGGTATTCGGGAACAGGATGTACTGGTCGATCTGCCCGAACGGATATCATTTGAGACTGATCTGATGATCCATGATGAAGGTCGCCTGTTTGTTGACTGTCCTACTGTTTTTTCGCGTACAGTAATCGATCAATTTGTGACCTCATTAAGAATTGTACGCATAGCCTTGCATCCGCGCTTTTTCACTATTTTTTCTGACGAAAACCATGTATCAGCCGATCTTGCAGATTGGCTCAAGGTGCATTACACTGAGTAAGTCTTGAAAAAGGCAATTTACAGCGGGAAATCATCTTGTCATCAGCGGAAGATGAAACCGTTTTTTCTTTTCGAGGGTACCAGGAGGCAGTATGAATGTTCACAACCTGATGGAAGAGCTGGTATATACACAAGTCCAGGACCTCTTTGATACAGCTAAAAAAAACAGGACAGACTGGCTGACCTGTACGTGCTCCCAGTGTCGCCTTGATACCATATGTTATGTTCTTAACCGTATCCAGCCGCGTTACATCAAATCAGGACGGGGACTCGCGTATTCACAGCTGGAAGAATCCGTGGACAAGGCTCAATTGGCCGCAGATATCAATCATCTGGCAATGGATGGAATGCATCAGGTTATGTCTACCCGCAGGCCACACAGCGAAACAGAAATAGATATGCCCGAGATACCGGTATTCAACTTCCCAACTTTTGTCGGCAGAATTCTTGACGGGCAAACTTTTGAACCGGTGCATGATATTGACGTAGAGCTGATACAAGGAGCACATCCAGCTTTACCCATAGATCAAAGCTGGGAAAACCCGTATCATATATCCCAGCACACACCGGGTACATACACGTTCTGGGTAAAACCACAGAAAGCAGAAACGGAAGGTTTAAACAGGGTATTCGCATTTGCCCTGCGGGTGAACCGCGATGGCTGTGACCCGATTGAATATTTTTTTGAACTGGGCCTCACAAGTGAGTCATTCCTGCGTACCGCATATTCAGCAGACCACTGCTGGTTTTTACCGGATCTTCATTTGTTCCCGTCAGAATCTGATACCGACGATTGACAACAGGTTGCATTTTCGGTAAGCTGTTTTTTCAACACGGGATGTAGCCTAGTGGCTAAGGCGTCTGGTTTGGGACCAGAAGATCGGAGGTTCGACTCCTCTCATCCCGATTATTTTTCTTTCTTTTCCTGTACGTTTTATCCCTGTTTTTTTTTCCGGTAATGCACACCAGCTCCGGTCAATGTAGAAAGCTTACAAGAATCAAGGTGCTTTGCCACACTGTTAATACTTGATAAAATCCTTATAATACAATACTATGTTTACATATTTACTTCCGGGATCGTAGCTCATCCGGATAGAGCAACTGCCTTCTAAGCAGTAGGTAGGGGGTTCGAGTCCCTCCGGTCCCGCATTCCTGTCCGGCATGATTGCTGCAGACGGCTCCCGAGCGTTAATCAGCTTCTGCCTAAACGCCTGTATACCTCAAGGGGGAACATCAATGCAGCCTTTTACGATCAGTTTTCCGGACGGTTCAAGCCGGGAGTTTACATCACCCGTTACCGGCCGACAGCTGGTTCCCTTCTTTGGTACACAAAAACGCCCTGTTGCCGCTATCCGTGTAAACAACGAACTGTTCTCCCTGTCCAGAAACATTGACGTAAGAGCAGTTGTTGAGCCGGTAACAATTGAAACAACCGAAGGCTCAAATGTGTGCCGCAGAACGCTGTGTCTGGTACTGGCTGCAGCAGCAAGGGAACTGTACCCTACCCTCCGCCTTTTGGTCGGACACAGTCTCGGATATGGATATTACTATACACTGGAAGACAAGGGCGAGAATATAAGTATTGATATGAAGCAGCTTGAAACCCGTATGAGAGAGATCGTTGCTGCAGATGTTCCGGTGCTAACTCGTTATCTTTCCTATGCTGAAGCCCTGGAACTGTTTTGTGACAGCAATCAACCGGATACATGGCGCCTTTTGTCACAGACCAGTAAACCCAGAATTCTGGTAAATACCCTTGACTCATACTCGGATCTTTATTTTGAACCTCTTCTGGATCGCACAGGACTGCTTTCTGTTTTTGAACTGCGCTCATACGGTGAAGGTTTTTTATTACGGTTTCCGCCAACTGCACACCCGGAATTTCTGTGCGACTTTGAGGATGTACCCCAACTTTTTGATATCTATCGGGAGTCTAAACGCTGGGGCAAGCTTGTTGGTGTTTCATCTGTTGGTGAACTGAATGAACTTGTTGAACAACGTAAAATTCGTGACTACATTGATATCAGCGAAACAGCCCAGAACAAGAAACTTGCCGGCATTGCAGACAGCATCGCGCGAAAAAAAACGGTCAAGGTTGTTTTGATAGCAGGCCCCTCAAGCTCCGGTAAAACGACAACCTCAAAAAAACTTTCAATGCAGCTTAAGGTTTGCGGTTTTGAACCGTATGTTATAAGTCTGGATGATTACTACCGGGGCAAAGACAATACACCCCTTGATGCCGATGGAAACCCTGATTTTGAGTGCCTTGAAGCACTGGATGTTCCCTTGCTTAATGAGCTGCTCGTAAAACTTTTTAAGGGCGAAGAAGTTGAGCTTCCATCTTTTGACTTTAAAACCGGATCCCGAAAATACACGGGCAGAAAACTGAAGCTCGCCGAACGGACGATATTGATACTGGAAGGTATACATGGCCTCAATGACAAGCTTACTCCCCTGGTTCCAGCCGAAACCAAATTCAAGATATATCTGTCAGCTTTAACCCAGCTCAATCTGGATGACCACAACCGTATACCAACGTCGGACAACCGACTCTTGCGGCGAATAGTTAGAGATGCCCAATTCCGTGCAAAGGGAGCTGCAGGTACTATTTCGATGTGGGCGAGTGTACAACGCGGAGAACGCGAACACATCTTCCCCTTTCAGGATAAAGCAGACGTAATGTTCAATACGGCGCTTGACTATGAGTTGGGAGTTCTTAAGGTATATGCCGAGCCGCTATTGCGTGCTGTAAAACCGACAGAACCAGAATACAGTGAAGCATCCCGGCTGCTGATGTTCCTGAATAATTTTTCACCTATCCCGTCAAGTTTTGTCCCGGGTCAATCAATTCTTCGGGAATTTATTGGAGACAGCGAGTTCAAGTACTGATATCGCCCGACTTGCGTAATTCACGTGCGTTATTGATGTCATCCAGAACCGCTGCCTCTGTATCAAGAAGATCTTTGCGCCATACTGCAGTCTTTTTATCGCGAAGCCGGCTCAGTACTTCCCGATCACGGTGAGCTTCAATATATATGGCCCGTGCTTTCTCCAGCACCAATTCAGCTTCTGCCAGCTCTGTCAGGGTTTCTTCTTTTTTCTTGTCCAGCAACTGAATATACATTTCGATGGATCGTAATTCTGCTATATCTGATCCTGGGCGTCTGGAACGTGATGCAGTGATGCGGTCATGAGCAAGGGTTTCAAGACGGGTTCGAATTACCTCACAGCGTGAATTTGCCTTTCCCAGCGCAATCTCGGCTTCCTTTTCCTTAAACTCTCGCAAGGATAACAGTTTTTCCAGGGAAAAGGTAAAGCGTTTCAAAGGCTGTTACTCCTCCCAGTCACTCTGAAGATGATCAGGAGCCTCGTTATCGGCAATTTTTTTATCAAACTTATGATGATCCGGGGTACCATGATAGGTTGCTTCTTCTTCCGGGATAACAGTTTCTACGACTGCTCCCATAGCCTTCAATGTTTCCTTGATGGGTGCCGGGTCGTGCACTTCCTGAATCAAGAAGGACTCAATTTTTTCATGATGAAGGATAGCCTCATCGATAACAGGATTTGTACCCTTTTGATAAGCACCGACATTGATCATATCCTCAGCTTCCTGATATACAGCCATATAACGCCTGATAAAACCTGCAACCTTTGTTGAGATCGGGCCGGAAACACGGTTTGCCAGACGGGATATGCTTGCAAGGACATCAATGGCTGGATAATGATATTTTTGTGCCAATTTTCGGCTGAGTATGACGTGCCCGTCCAGAATACCGCGTACGGTATCCGAGATGGGTTCATCCATATCATCACCATCCACCAGGACAGTATAGAAGCCGGTGATTGACCCTTTATCGCTGGTACCGCTTCGTTCAAGAAGCTTGGGAAGGGTTTCAAAAACTCCGGGTGTATAACCTCTGGTAGCAGGTGGTTCTCCGATTGCAAGACCAATTTCCCGCTGTGCTTTTGCAAAGCGGGTAACAGAGTCAAACATCAGCATAACATCCTTGCCCTGATCCCGGAAATATTCGGCAACCGCAGTTGCTACATAGGCGCCGCGAATACGCGCCAGAGGGGAAGTATCGCTGGTAGCAACTACAACAACAGATCGCTTAAGACCTTCAGGTCCAAGGTCGTTTTTAATGAAGTCTACAACCTCTCGTCCGCGTTCTCCGATCAGTGCGATTACATTAACGTCGGCATTGGTGTTCCGGGCGACCATGCCCAGCAGGGTGGATTTACCGACCCCGGAACCTGCAAAAATACCCAGACGTTGGCCGCGTCCAACCGCCAAAAGACCGTCTATTGCCCGAACACCGGTTACGATCCGTTCACTGATCTGACGGCGCTTCATTGGATCAGGCGGCTGGGCTACAACCGGATAATGAACGCCGGATACAACCTCCGGACCGTCATCACAGGCCTTACCCAGGGCATCGATAACCCTGCCCAACAGCATGTCGCCAACCGGTACAGATAAAACCGACCCGGAAGCAATGACACGGCACCCGATTTCGATGCCCTGAACATCACTGTAGCTCATAAGCTGTACGGTTGTTCCGGATAATCCGACAACCTCGGCAAAAACAGGTTCATGACCGCGAGAAAGCAGTATCTGACAAACCTCGCCTACAACAGCTTGAGGACCGGTGCTTTCAATCAGCATTCCGCGAACCCGATTTACTGTGCCTGTATATTTAATTGGATCTGTGGACTCAACAGCAGACACATATTTATAGAACAAATCGATCATGTGCGTTATTCCTGGGAAACAGGATTTGCTGTTTTGATTCTTGAACGGATTGGCGAAACCTCAAGTATACGCTGTTCCAGCTCGTTCAACTGGCTTACTATCTTGGCATCAATGGCGCCAAAGTCTGTTTCAATTACACAACCGCCCCTGTCAACTGTGGAATCTTCAACAACAGTAATATTTTTGACATTTTCTGCCTGGGCGAGAAAATCCTTAATATGTTGAGTTGTCATCGCCACGTCATTCAGATTTACGCGTATGATAACCTCGCCGCGGCCTTTAACCTTTCGAAGAGCCTGTATTACATTGGATACAACTATATTTCGCTGATTTTCACTGATAACCTTGACGATTTTACGGGTCATCAACAGAACAAGGTCTACAATCTGCTGTTCAGTTTCAGCAAGTATTTCCTGGCGTTTATCCATCATTCGTTCAATTATTGTGTGCAGCCGGTCGGTAAGACGCTGAGCTTCAAGGTTTCCTTCCTTGAACCCTGCTTCCTGTCCCTTTTTGAAACCGTCGTTATAACCGTCTTTTAGCTGTTCATCCATGCGTGCCTTGGCACTTGAAACAATTTCTGCGGCCTGGTTTTCAGCATCCTTGATGATTCGTGCTGCTTCATCTTCGGCTTGCTGTTGGATGAGCTGCGCCTGATCAGTCTTGCGCTTGACCTCGTCAAATGCCGCTTTTTCGGCATCCTTGATGATTTCGTCTGCGGTAAGACGGGCTTCGCGTTCCAAATCCGAACGCTCAAGCTCCCACTCACGCCGGAACTGTTCTGCTTCACGGCGGAGGTCATCTGCAGTAGGACCCTCGTAGACCGGTTCCGGCTCAACTTCCTCAACAGGTTCTTCGACAACAAAGCGCCGTGTCAGATCAAGCACAACTCGGGAATCAGTATTTTTAAACTCATTAGGCCGAAAAACCGTTTTTGCCATACACGACTCCGTTCAACAGATCAAGCCGATCAGTATACATTCAGGTTGTTAAACAACCAGTTCATCCTCGCCGGAACGGGCGATAACAATTTCACCGGTATCCTCAAGATGTCTGATAATCGACACAATCTTCTGCTGAGCCTCTTCAACATCTTTCAGACGAACCGGTCCCATATATTCCATATCTTCTTTCAACATGCCAGCGGCACGTTTTGACATATTACGGAATATCTTGTCCTGTACCTCGGTATCAACAGCCTTAAGCGCCTTGGCAAGTTCCTGGGTATCAACCTCACGAAGTACTTTCTGAATTGCTCGGTCATCCAGCATAACAATATCTTCGAATACGAACATGCGTTTCTTGATTTCTTCAGCCAAATCCGGATCTTCGTCTTCAAGTGCCTCAATGATAGACTTTTCGGAAGAACGGTCAACAAGGTTAAGAATCTCCACGATACTTTCAACACCGCCTGCAGCTGTATAGTCTTCACTTGATAGTGTAGACAGTTTCTTTTCAAGAACGCGTTCGACCTCGCGAAGAACGTCAGGACTTGTCCGGTCCATTGTCGCAATACGTCGCGCGACCTCACTTTGAATTTCATCGGGCAAATTCTGTAAAATAACAGAGGCCTTTGCAGGTTCCAGATACGCGAGAATAAGCGCGATTGTCTGGGGGTGTTCCTGCTGTATAAAGTTCAGCAGGTGTGCAGGGTCGGTGCGCCTGATAAAGTCAAAGGGACGGACCTGGAGGGAACTTGTGAGACGGTTGATGATATCAATGGCCTTTTGACTGCCGACAGATTTTTCAAGCAGTTCGCGGGCATAATCGATACCGCCGGTAGTAATAAAATTCTGGGCCATCATCAGGTCCTGGAATTCCTGAAGAATGGCATCCTTGAATTCCGGCTCAACAGTTTCCAGGCGGGCAATTTCGAATGTTAATGTTTCAATCTCGTCTTCCCGCAAATGCTTGAAAATCTCTGCAGAAATCTCCGAACCGAGGGAGACAAGAAAGATTGCCGCTTTTTGACGGCCGGTAAGGCTTTTAATGTCTTTCGCTTTTTTTGACGCCGCTGCTGTGGAACCCTTGTCCTTGGCGGGTGTGGCTGGTGCCATCGATTATTCCTCCATTAACCAGGTGCGTATCAGCAAGGCAACATCTTCAGGATGTTCCTTGGCCATGTTAATGGCGTTTTCCTGGAGTTCAAGCCGTTTTCTCTCTTCAACCGACATGGATACCTCCATACCGGCCTGCTCTGCCTCCCAAAGCGTTTTTTCACGCTCCATCTGATGTTTACGAAGCAGTTCTTCTTCTTTGATGCGGCGGCGGCGTTCAAGCTCCCGGGTAATAATGCGGTAGATGATAAAGGCAACCAAAATTACAGCAATCGCAACAAGAGAATACAGCAGTGTTTGGCGTGTCTGTAAGGACTGCAGATAAGCCTGGTCTTCTTTTTCAAACTGGAGAGTCCGGTCAAACTGAATATTCAGTACGCTGACCGAGTCACCGCGCCCCCGATCAAAACCGACAGCATCCTGTACTGCCTTGGTCGCTGAAGCGAGTTCTTCATTTGTTATACCGACATATTCACGTTCAATGGCACCGTTCGCTACCAAAAAATTGCCGTTTTCGTCTCTTTTACGACGCCACACACCGTCAATATTTACCGAAACAGTTCTGCGTCCCATCGACGGGCTTACTACCTCGCGTGTGTCTCTTTGACCGACAAGTTCATTGGTTTTTACAATACTCTGTTCTGAAAGGCCATAGAGATTTGACATATCGCGATATGCCGGAGCGGTTTGCCCTTCCACACCAGCAGGTCCTTCCGGGTTAAAACCGGTTCCCTGCCAGCGGGTTGTGGATGTTTCGGAGGACAGGGTGATTGACTGGACAATCTCTGAATCGTCATACGGAGTCTCGGGGTTATCCGATCGTATTACGGTAGGAAGGTAGTCGCGTGTCTGAACTTCTTTTTCGGACATGTCCATATCTATCTTGATATTCAGATCCCGTACACGATCAATACCATAAATGTGCTGCAGGGCGTTAAGGATTTTTGCCCGGTAATGGGCTTCCTGTTGGGCAATCAATTTCTGTTCTTTTTCTATTCGGGACAGGCGATCCCACTCCCTCATGCCCTCAAAATCATTCAAAACTGCTCCGGTGCTGTCTGCAATGGTAATATTTGCCGGCTGTAGCCCTTCAACAGCAAACAGGAGTATTTTTTGAATACCCTCTACCTTTCGCCGGTTGGTAACAATATCGCTACCCGGCTTTGGATACAATACGACCGATGCGGATACCGGATTTTGATCAACAGTAAACAGGGTACGTTCGGGAATATTTACAACAACGCTGACATCATCGACATCATCCAGGGCCTTGATGTGCTGGCGCACCTCTTCAATAATTGCCCTTCTTTTATTGACATTTCGCTCGAAATCAGTAGTTGTCCAGCGTTCAACGTCAAAAATTGCCCATGGATCAACACTGCGGGGTATGAGGTCCTCACGAATAAGAATGGAACGCATACGCCGCGCCGTTGACTCATCCGGAACAGAAATAACGCCTGCCGCCGAAATGGACGTACGTACGTTTTCTTCATTGAGACGGATAATTATCTTGTCACGGGTGGCTTCATCAGTGATGGGCGTGTCTATAAGCGGCACCATTGTCGGTGATGCAGAAACAGAAAACAACACTATAATTCCAACCATTGCCAGAGCGATA